>JAHWJJ010000254.1 GCA_019348475.1 Gemmatimonadota bacterium
AGCTGGGCGTGGCCGACGCGGCGGCGCAGAGGCCGCCGCCGCCGCGGCGCCCCGCGCTGGGGGTGAACCCGTACGCCGCCGTGCCGCCGCGCCCGCAGCCCATGCGCACCAACCGCGAGGAGACGCCGGCCCCCGCGCCGGCGGCCGCCGGCCCGGCGGTGGGCCGGAACGATCCCTGCCCCTGCGGCAGCGGCAGGAAGTACAAGCAGTGCCATGGGCGGAATGCTTGACCGCGGCGCAGGGAAGTAGGGAATAGGGAATAGGGAATAGGGAATAGGGAATAGGGACTAGGCAATAGGGCAGCGGGAGGAGTTCGAGCCCGTTTGCGAATCCGTGGGATGCCGGACAGGGCAGGGCCCCGGGACAGAAAGTGTCCCGGGGCCCTTGGCCGTGCTGTGTCTCCACCGCGTTTTCCGCCGTCCTGCCGTCCCTGCCGAATGGGGGATGCTCGCGCGCGTGGGTGGCGGCTTCTGCGCGTCGCTCGCGCCCGACGTTCAGCGCGGGTGAATGCCACGTGTGGCGTGGTGTGCGCGCATGCATTTGTGGCTTGCGTGGTACGGCGTATTCCATGTACACATTCAGGGTCGCAGCACCGCATCTTCCCGTTTGAGAGCGAGCCAGAATGCGTGCACTGGTCGTGGTTCTCATGAGCGTCGGCGCGGCGTCCGCGGTCCCCGCGGCCCCCGATGCGTTTCACCGCGCCGCGGCGGATGCGCGCTCCGTACTGGACCAGGTGGAGCGGGCGGAGGCGGCGTATCGCGTACGCCACGGCCGGTACACGGCCTCGCTGCGCGCGCTGGGGGTGGAGCGGCCCCGTGGCGTGGACCTGCGGATCGCGGCGGAGGGGCCCGCCGGCTACTCCGCCGTCGCGATCACCAGCACGGAGGAATGCGCCGTCTTCCACGGGCGCGCGCGCCCGCCGCGCCACTGGGTGCGTACGCCGGGGCGGATCGCGTGCCGGGGGCGGTGAGGCGATTCGGGGCCGCGGCACCGTCACCGCGGGTTGAAACCCGCGGCTGAAAAGCCACAAGCCCCGCCCCGGCCGCTGGCGCGTCCGTGCGGGGCTTCACCTGCCAAAACTACGTTCGCTCGATGAGATGAGTCGCACGCATACGCGACTTTACGCGCACATAGTCTGGTCCACGTTCGACCGCGCGCCGATCATCACGCCGGCGATCCGTGATCGCATCTATCCCATGATGCAGCGGCACGCCACCAACCTGGGCGCGGAGGTGATCGCGATCGGCGGGATCGAGGATCACGTGCATGTCCTCGCGCGGTTTCCCTCCAGGCTCGCGATCTCGGAGCTGGTGCAGAGGATGAAGGGCGCCTCCTCGTACCTGGCCTCGCAGGTGATGGGGGAGCTCTTCCGATGGCAGGGTTCGTACGGCGCGTTCACCGTGTCGGAACGCGGCGTGGACAGGGTGCGTGCCTACGTCTTGAACCAGGAGGCGCACCACCGCGGCGGAACCACGCATCCGCTGCTGGAGATCACGGAAGAGCAGGCGTCTTGATGCCGTTGAAGCCCGGTTCGGCGAGCGTAGCGAGCCGAGACCGGGCTTCTGGCCCTTTCCAGCCCCGGGCTTTAGCCCGGGGTACTCCGCGCGGCGCCCACCCCCGCCTCCCCCGTGTCCGCCCCCTCCGCCCCCTCCGCCTCGTCCACCACCTCCGCCTCGCCCGCATCCTCCGGGGCGTGTGGGACCATCAGGATGAGGCGGTGGGGGCCGATGTCGTAGTCGAACCGGCGCGCGCTCAGCGGCTCGCCGTCGGCGTTCACCGTCATCTCATGCTCCGACTTCACCGTGAGCTCGCGCACCTTCAGGTAGGTGACCTTGGGGTGGTGCACGTGGCTCCCCGCGCGGATCTGCGGCGCGATGCGGACCAGCTCCATGTGCGTGAGCTCCTGCACGATGCACAGGTCCAGCAGGCAGTCCGCCGGGTCCGCCTCGGCCGTCACCCAGTTCCCCCCGCCCGTCCTCCACGCGTTCCCCACCGCGAACAGCAGGAACGCACCGTCGTACAGCACCTCTCCGCCGGAGCTGAAGCGGGCCCTGGACGCCTGCAGGTGCACGAACTTGCGCACCCCCGTGATCAGGTACGCCACCGGCCCCAGCACGCGCTTCAGGTCGCCCGACGCCTCGTCCGTGGCCTCGGCGCCCAGGCCCCCGGTGGAGACGTTCAGAAAGTAGCGGCCGTTCACCCGCCCCACGTCCACGGGGTACGCCTCGCCCCGGATCGCATCCAGCAGCGCCCCCTCCGGATCGCCGCCGCGAATCCCCATCCCCCCCGCCAGGTCGTTCCCCGTCCCCAGCGGGACCATGCCCAGCCGCGGCAGCCCGGCCGGCTTCCCTTCGTCGTCCCGCTCGTCGCACCAGTCGAACAGCCCGTTCACCACCTCGTTGATGGTGCCGTCGCCGCCGCACGCCACCACCAGGTCCGCGCCGTACTCGGCGCTCTTCCACGCGAAGCGGTGCGCGTCCCCCGCCTCGAAGGTCACCCGTGGATGCACCGTGTGCCCCTCCTCCCGCAGCCGCTCCACCCCCGCCCGCAACGACTCCACTGCCTCGGGCGAGGGCGGGTTGATGATCACCGAGATGTGCACGGGCCGTCGTCGGGTCAGGGGATTCCGTCTCTCTTCGCGCCCCGCGGGGGGGCAAGAACTTCGCCATGCCGGGTGCGTGGGTGCGTGAGTGCGTGAGTGCGTGAGTGCGCGAGCGAGAGTGCGAGAGGGCGGAACGCGCCGGATGGGGAGTGGACGCGATCTGACGTGGTTCTTTGTGTGCATTCGAGCCCGAGAACGGCGTCTCACGCGGAGGGCGCGGAGGGCGCGGAGGGGCGGAGGACGCGGAGAACCCGATCCTCATCTTTGCTGAACCACGAGGGCGCCACAGGGAAGGAACGACGATTCACGATCTGAAAGCCACGCCCGCGTAACTCCGGCAGTTGAAGCCTTGTTCGGCGAGCGTGAGCGAGCCGAGACGGGGCTTCTCGCTTTGCCAGCAGCGGGTTTACCCGCTCATCATCGCGCGGGCGCTCGTGCTTCCGCGCGATACCCCATCATCCGGCTGCACACGCGTTCACAAGACCGCGTTCGCCTCCGCGCGGTTGCCGGGTGGGGAATCCGCACGGCCGATCGCCGGAGATCTGCCGATGTTCGGCGTATCTTCACCTTGACGCGGGGGCCGGGGAGATTACCTTGTGGGGCACGGTGGGGAGAAGTGGGGGAGAGTGGAGAGGAGTGGCGGTCGCGTTCACCGGAGCCCCATGAGCGGCTTCCTCGGGAGCTACACGCACCAGATCGACGAAAAGGGGCGGCTGAGCCTTCCCGCCTCGTTCCGGCGAGACGGGGGGGACGAGCCGCTGATTCTGGTGCACGTGAACCCCGATTCGCTCACCCTCTTTCCCCGCCCGGTGTGGAGCCAGATGGAGGAGCGCCTGCGCGAGACCCTGCGGCGCAACCCGGGCGCGCGGCCGTACGTGCTGCGCGTGACCGCCAACGCGGTGGAGGTGGTGCCCGACAAGCAGGGGCGCATCCTGGTGCCGCAGCGGATGCAGAAGGAGGTGGGGATCACGGGCCCCACGCTGGTGGTGGGGGCGATCGACCGCATCGAGCTGTGGAACCCCGAGACCTTCGACGCCGTGACCGCGCAGCCCGTCCCCGACGTGGAGCTGCTGGCGCACGAGATCTTCGCCTGACCTTATCACCCCCGGAGCGCGCATGGTCTTTCCCGCCAACCCCGCGATGTTCGGCCCGCTGCCGCCGCCGCCCCCGCCCTGCGGGATGGACCGGCACGTGGGGCCGTTCGAGCCCCTGGGCGAGCTGCGCGACTTTCTGGGCACCGACTGGTTCTGCTGCCGGTCGTGCCGCGCCACGGTGACGGCCCGCAACGCCCGCGGCGCGCTCTTGCGCGCGTGACGCTGCCGTACGCGTCCGGCTACCACGCGCCGGTCATGGCGCGCGAGGTGATGGAGCTGCTGCGGCCGGAGCGCGGCGGCACCTACCTGGACGGCACGCTGGGCGGCGGCGGACACGCGCAGGCCCTGCTGGAACGGGGCGCGCAGGCACGGCTGATCGGGGTCGATCGGGACCCCGACGCGCTGGCGGAGGCGTCGGCGCGGCTCCGCGGGTTCGGCGACCGGTTCCGCCCCGTGCAGGCGAACTTCGCGGACGCGGTGGATGCCGCCGGCATCGAGGACGGGACGCTGCACGGGGTGCTGCTGGACCTGGGGATCAGCTCGCACCAGATCGACGTGGACACCCGCGGCTTTACCTTTCGCCCCGGTGCGCCGCTGGACATGCGGATGGGACAGGCGTCGGCCGGCGAGGCTTCCGCGGCCGACCTGCTGAACACGCTTGACGAGGGGGAGCTCGCCGACGTGTTCTACCGCTACGGCGAGGAGCGCCGCTCGCGAAAGCTGGCGCGCGTGGTCGCCGGGATGCGGGAGGAAGCGCCGTTCGAGACCAGCGACCAGCTGCTGCGCGCCATCGACCGCGCGCTGGGGCCGCGGACGGAGGCGGCGGACCGCGCGCGCATCTTCCAGGCGCTGCGCATCGCCGTGAACCACGAGATCGAGTCGCTGGAGCGCGCGCTGGAGCGCTTTCGCGACGCGCTGGCGCCCGGCGGCGTCTTCGCGATCCTGTCGTACCACTCGCTGGAGGACCGGCTGGTGAAGAACGCGTTTCGCGACTGGAGCCTGGAGTGCGTGTGCCCGCCCGGCCTGCCGGTGTGCCGGTGCCGCGGCCGCGCGCTCGGCGAAACCCTGACGCGCAAGCCGGTCGACGCCTCGCCCGCGGAGATCGCCGCCAATCCCCGCGCCCGCAGCGCGCACCTGCGCGCGTGGAGGGCCGCGTGAGCACCGGCGCCACGGACGTTCCGCGCGGCCCCCTCCGCGCCCGCGGCGTGGAAAAGGCGTCGCGGTGGGAAGCGCCGCAGGCGCCGCGCGCCGAGAAGCGCGCGCGCCGCCGCGCCTTCCTGGGGCGCGCCTTCTTCGTCCTGGCCGTCGCGGGATCGCTCACCTCCGTGGTCTGGCGGCAGACGGAGGGGGTCGCGCGGCAGCGGGAACTGACGCGCATCCAGAACGAGATCTCCATCGCCGAGGCGGAGCGGGTGGAGTGGGCCAACCGCATCCAGGCGCTGCAGACGCGCGCGCGCATCACCCGCGTGGCGCGGGAGCGGCTGGGGCTGCACGTCGCCCGCGACGACGAGGTGGTGCTTCTCCCCATCCCCGCCGGCGCAATGGAGGAGCGGCCGTGAGCAGCCACCTTCCCGCGGTCCGCTCCGGCGGCTGGGACAGCGAGCACCGCCTGCGCGCGCGCCGCCGCCTGCTGATCGTCTGCATCGGCGGGGCGGCGCTGCTGGTGCTGGGCAAGGCCGTCTACCTGCAGGCGTTCGAGGCGGAGCACTGGCGCGGGGTGGCGGCGGAGCAGCACCAGGCGCGCGTGCCCCTTCCCGCGCGGCGCGGCGCCATCCTGGACCGCGACGGCGTGCCGCTGGCGCTCACGCGGGAGACGTTCGGGCTCGCCATCGCGCCCAACGAGGTCGCCGACCGCGACGCGATGGTGCGCGAACTGGTGGACGCGCTGGGACTGACGCGCGCCGACGCCCGCCGGGCCACGGAGCGCAAGCGCAAGTGGGTGGTGCTCCCCGGCCGCTTTTCCGCGGAGCAGCGCCGCGCCCTGGGCGACGCGCGGGGCCTGCACTGGGAGCGGCGGCTGGAGCGCTTCTACCCCCAGGGGCGCGTGGGCCGCGAGATCCTGGGCGGCGTGAGCGGCGACGGGCGGGCGCTGGGGGGGATCGAGCAGGCGATGGACCAGGCCCTGCGCGGGACGGACGGATATTCCATCCTCCGGCGCGACGCCCGGGGAAAGAAGGAGGCCTCGGTCGCCCTTCCCGCGGTGCAGGCCACGGACGGCCACGACGTCCATCTTACCATCGACTTCGACCTGCAGGAGATCGCCGACGCGGCGCTGGACCAGGCCATCGACAGCACCGGCGCCCAGGGCGGCGACCTGCTGCTGCTGGACCCGCGCTCCGGCGAGGTGCTGGCCGCGGTTTCCAAGCGCAGCGGCGGCGTGCGCGGCGTGGGCGCCTTCATCGAGCCGTACGAGCCCGGGTCGGTGCTCAAGCCGTTCTTCGTCTCCACGCTCCTGGCCACCGGCCGGGCGCGGATGGCGGAGCGCGTGCACGGCGAGGGCGGGCGGTGGACGGACCCGCACGGGCGCGTGCACACCGACGTGCACGCGTACGACTGGCTCACGCTGCGCGACGCGCTGCGCGTCAGCAGCAACATCGGGATGGTGAAGTTCGTCCCCCGCCTCTCCCCGGGGCAGCAGTTCGCGTTTCTGCGCGACTTCGGCTTCGGCACGCCCACGGGGGTGGACTATCCCACGGAATCTTCCGGGCGGCTGCCGCGGCCGGACCGGTGGAGCAAGCCCACGGCGGCGTCGCTGGCCATGGGGTACGAGGTCTCGGTCACTCCGCTGCAGCTGGCGCTGGGGTACAGCGCCATCGCCAACGGGGGCGCGCTGATGGAGCCGCGCCTGGTCCGCGAAGTGCGCGCGGCGGGGGGGCGCACGGTGCAGCGCCGCGACCCGCGCCAGGTGCGCCGCGTGATCCCGCGCTCGGTGGCGATGGAGATCCGCGACGTGCTCGTCTCCGTGGTGGACGACGGCACGGCCACGCGGGCGTCGCTGGCGACCTTCGAGGTGGCGGGAAAGACGGGGACCGCGCGGCGCACGGGGGCCGGCGGGCGCTACGAGGCCGGCGCCTACAACGCCACCTTCGTGGGCTTCTTTCCCGCGCGGGACCCGCAGCTGACCATCCTGGTGCGCCTGGACCGGCCGCGCGGCGCGTACTACGGCGGGCTGACGGCGGCCCC
>JAHWJJ010000255.1 GCA_019348475.1 Gemmatimonadota bacterium
GGCCTGCGCTCGTTCCTCGCGCCGGCCGGCGCCCCCTCCCCCAACCCCGGGGGTGGGGTGGGGTGAGGGACGGCCCTTGCGCGGTCGCGAGCCGGAGCGATATCGAAGTTCGCCCCTTCTCCGGGCGTGTTGCCGGGGGGTGGGGGGGCAGGGAGAGGGCGGTGAGCCTGGGAGGGAATGGCGCGAGGGCAGGCGCCCCCCATCCCCGGCCCTTCCCCCACGAACTGCGTGGGCGAAGGGAGATGGAGACGCAGCCTCCCTGCACGCCGTCGAAGTTCTCCCCTCTCCGGCGAGAAGCGAGCGCGGAGACCGGGGGAGGGGCCGTCCGCCGCATCAACCACACGCATCACCCGATGAACCGAATCCTCCGCACCTCCGTCCTTCTGCTCGCGCTGGCCGCGTGCGGGCGCGCGTCCGCCGAGCCGGGCGGCACGGCGGCCATTCCGCGTGGCGAGCTGCGGGGGCTGGCGGGACGCATCGTCTTCGTCTCGGAGCGCGACAGCCAGCCGGAGATCTATTCGGTGCGGCCGGACGGGCGCGGCCTGCGCCGGCTGACCAGCGCCGCGTCGGCCGACTATCCGGCGGCGCCGTCGCCGGACGGCACGGTGCTGCTGGCCGTCTCCGCGTCAGGCGAGGGGCAGGACGCCAGCGAGCGGATGGCGCTGCTGGCGCGCGACGGCACCGCGCGTTCCATCGGCCCCGTGAGCGCGCGCGTCCGCTCGCCATCGTGGTCGCCGGACGGGCGGTGGATCGCGTTCGAGAGCGACACCGCCAGCTTTCGCGACCTGTACCGCATTCAGAGCGACGGATCGGGGCTGCGCCGGCTGACGGACAACCCCGAGGGCAACTACGAGCCCGCCGTGTCGCCCGACGGCGCGTCCATCGCCTTCGTCAGCAGCCGCGACGGCGACGCGGAGGTGTACGTGATGCGCGCGGACGGCGGCGAACCGCGCCGGCTGACGGCGTTCCACCGCGACGACTGGGGGCCGCGCTGGTCGCCGGACGGGCGGCGGATCGCCTTCCTGAGCAACCGCGAGCGCGCGGACCGCGTGTTCGTGGTGGGCGCGGACGGCACGCAGCTGCAGCGGCTGGACGGCACGGCGCCGGATTCAACCATGGCGGAGGCGGACCCCGCCTGGTCGCCGGATGGGACGCGGCTGGCGCTCACGGTGCGCACGCGCGACGGGCGCTCGCGCGTGGCCGTGCACGACCTGCGCACGGGAAGGCGCACGACGGTCAGCGCGGCGGACGAGGTGGCGAGCATGCCCGCCTGGTCCCCGGACGGACGGCACCTGGTGTACGTGGCCGACCGCGGGGGCGACCCGGACCTGCGCATCGTGCGCGCGGACGGCTCCGCGGCCGCCACCGTGGTCCGCTCGCCGGGCCCCGACTGGCTCCCGCGCTGGGTTCCCTGATCGGAATCTGTCCAGCCTCCAGCCGGGGCGGCCTCTTACATCGAAATCGGGTGGATGATGTGCCGCGGCGGCCCCCGCCGCGCCACCTCATCCCCGCCCATCCAAAAAATGCGGATCCCGGCCCCCTCGCCGGCAGGCTCCTCTTTACCCCGGGAACGCCTGCATCCTGCCGATCGCATCCGGTCCGCCTCCGGCCGTCGCACCCGCATCCGTCCAGCGCTGCCCAGGAGCGCGTCCTTTTTCAGGATCCGCCACTCATGGTTCCCCGGCCTCGACGATGACGCGCTCCGTGCCGCCGCGGCCGAACGTCTCGGGCGAGTACATCTCCTCCGCGCGCGGCGGGGGGACGATGAAAACGCCGGGGGTGGTGGCGCGGGCCACGTACGAGTACGTGTAGACGCCCGCCGGCAGCAGCGACGTGAACGCCTCCACCCGGTCGTCGCGCACGTTCTGGTGCTGGTGCCAGTGGCCCCACCACGCGCGGTGCCCAGGCGCCCACGGCGCCACGCCGGCGTCCTGCCGCGGCACGCTCTCCGCGCCGCGCAGCGCGGTGTTCACGGCCTCGAACCCGGCGGGGAGCGGGTCCACCATCGCCACGTGCACGCGGCGGGCGGGGGCCGTGAGCGTGACCGTCACCCGCACGCGGGCGCCGGCCTTCACGCGCCAGCCGCCCTCCGCGCCGCGCACCACGTCCGCCGGGTCGTCGATCGGCTCGTAGGTGCGCTCCACCGCAAACCCCCGCTCCACCGGCACCAGCTCCAGGTCGCGCGGGGCGTAGCGCAGCCCGGCGCGGTAGTACAGCCGCCCCGCGCCCTCCTTGCCGATGGTGACCGAGCCGGGACCGTCCGCCGCCAGCACGCGCATGGGCACCTCCAGGTGCCCGCGGTCCGCGCTGCGCCCGGCGAACCGCTGCTGGGCCGCGAAGCGCTCGCCCAGCCACACCCGCGCCACGAACGCCGGCGTCTGCCCCTCGTACGTGCCGAAGTAGCGGTGCAGCGCCAGCAGCACCCAGGCGTTCTCCTGCGTGTTGTTCCACCGCCCCGCCGTCCGGTGCCCCAGCAGCCCGCGCACCGTCTTCGTCACCAGCTCGCTGCGCGGATCGGCGGCGAGCAGCGCCTCCAGCACGACGGCGTCCGTTCGGCGGTCGGAGTGCAGCAGCAGGTATTCGCCCTCGTCGTAGCGGGTGGCGAAGGTGGCGGTGGACGCCGTCTCCGTCGCCCGGTTGTTGACGATGCGCAGCAGCTCCGTCCGCTCGCGCGCGAACGCCTCACGCCCCGCGGACGCGGTCAGCAGCCACCCGGCCACCTCCAGCGGCAGGGTGTCGGGACGCACCTGGCGAAAGACGCCGGCCAGCTTCTCCTCCGCCTCCGGGCTCTGCGCGCGGTCCAGCACGTACGCCGCGTACGCGCGCAGGGCGAGCCGCGTGCGTTCCGGGTACCAGGCGGGCGTGTGGGCTTCCACCTCGCGCACGTAGTCCATCGCGTGCTCCAGCATCTCCGCCGGCACGGCGTAGCCGCGCTCGCGGACGCGCAGCAGAGCGTGCGTTACGTGCAGGCTCACGTACGGCCACTGCTCCCGGTCGTCGCGGTCGCCGGGCCAGAAGCTGAAGCCGCCGTCGCCGCGCTGCATCCCCTGCAGCACCTTCAGGTCGCGCGCGACGGAGTCCGACAGCGCCTGGGGCGAGGGCAGCCCCTCCGCCCGGAACTCCGCCAGCACGTCGCGCAGCGCGGCCACGGCCAGCAGTCGGCTGGCGATCTGCTCGGCGCATTCGTACGGGTAGCGCACCAGGTACAGGAACGCGTCGGTAAGCTCCTGCAGCGCCGTGGACGAGGTGGTCACCTCCAGGCCGCCGAACGCGGGGATGGCGTCATCCGGGACGTCCAGCGGCAGCTCCACCGCGCCGCCCTCCGCCACCGAGCCGTAGGTGGCGAACGCCTCCGCTGTGGCCGGCGTGTAGACGGGAAGGGTGATCTCGGCGGCGTCCGACATGGTTCCCCCGACCGCCGCCACCTGCACGCGCGCCACGCCGGGGAGCACCGCCTGGCCGGGGATGCGCACCTCCGCGCGGTCGTGCGCGGGGACGGTCACCCGCCGCCCCGCGTCCGCGAAGGTGAGCCCGGCGCCCCGCGCGGCCACGTCCACCGTCACCGGCGCGTCGGTCGCGTTCTGGACGACGACGGGAAGCTCGAAGCGGTCGCCGTAGTTCAGAAAGCGCGGTGCCGAGGGGCGCACCATCAGCGGCTGCCGGGCGGTGAGGGACGATTCGTCCATCCCGTACAGCGTGCCGCCGGAGACGGCGACGGCCATCACCCGGTAGCGCGTGAGGTTCGAGGGAAGGTCGAACGGGACGCGGGCGCGCCCGTCCCCGTCCGTCCGCACGACCGGCGCCCACAGCGCCAGCGCGGCGAAGTTGGCCCGCACGGCGATCTCGCTGGCGGCCTGCGCCGCCTTGGCCATGAGCGCCCCCGGCGGCGGCGCCGCGGCGGAAAACTCCACGGCGCGGAGCTCCATCCCCGCTGATCCCATGACCACCACGTCTGCCAGGAGCAGCGCGCGCGCGGTCACCTCGATGGCGAGCCAGGGGAGCGGCTGGTCGTCCACCTGCACCACGACGCGCGCGGCCTCGGCGCCGCTGCGCGCCACCACCACCGTCTGCCGGCCGCGGGGAACGCCGGCCAGGCGAAAGCGGCCGGCCGCGTCCGTGGTCGCCCGCAGCCGCGTCCCCTCGACGGTCACGACGGCGCCCGCGACCGGCCGGCGCGTCTGCGCGTCGACCACCTCGCCCACGATCTCCCCGGGCGCCCCCGCGCTGTCGGGGACCACGTGCACCAGCGGGCGCAGGTGCAGGTCTCTCACCCCCGGTTCCCACGGGGGGTGGAAGAGCTGCACGGGGTGCTGGAGCTGGAAGCCGGTCAGCGCCAGCACCGCCTCATCCACGATCACCACCGCCACCTCCGCCCCGGGTACGGGGCGGCCGGCGGCGTCGCGCACCTCCACGCCCACGGAGCCGGGCGAGTCCGGCGACTGCACCGAGTCGGCCGCCGACACCTGCACCCGCAGCGTGCGCTGCCCCGGCGGGACGCGCAGCGAGCTGGTGCCGCTGGCGAAGTCCGTTCCCCGTGCGGTGGGCTGGCGCCGCCCCTCGCGGTCGTGGGCGCCCACCACGTCCACCTGCACGTGCACGTTGGGGATGTCCGCCTCCTCCACCGGCACGGCTACGGCGACGGTGGGCCCGTCGGAGGCGACGGGCACGGTGCGGACGACCCCCTCGCGGCGCACGGTGAGCAGGCCGCGCGCGGGCCAGAAGGGGAGCTGCACCAGGATGCGCGCCGTGTCGCCCGGCGCGTACTCCTCGCGGTCGGGGACCAGGCGGACGACGCGCCCGGCGTTCTCCTCCTTGCCCGGCCCGTTCATCCAGGGCGAGCGCCCCCACGCCCAGGTCATGATCCGCGTGCGCGACGGCCGCCCGGCCGCGTCCTCCACCTGCGCGCTGATGCGGTAGGCGCCGCCCGCCGCGCTCGTGGCGAAGGTGCACTGGACGGGGTTGGCGCCGGAGACGACGGCGCAGCGGGCGGAATCCACCACCACCTGCTCCCATCCGGCCTCTGCGCGGCGCCACTCCATCCGCTCCGCCAGCACCTGTACAGGGCGCCCGGGGGCCGGCGTGCCGTCCAGCCCCACGACGACCACGCCCAGCTGCAGGGGCTGCCCCGCCTCCACCCAGGCGCGCTCCGTCCGCAGCCCCACGTACAGCTCCGCGGGGTGCACCAGCATCTGCCCCCGCGCCGTCCACGGCTGGCGGTTGACGTCGACAACGGTGGCCTGCAGCTGCAGCGAATGCGTGGCCGGCGGATCGGCGCGCCCGAAGTCGATGCGCACGGCGTGGCGCCCGTCCGCGTCCGTGGTCCCCTGGAAGGTGCGGACGAAGGGCACCTGGCGCCTGCCGCCCCCGTACACCGCCTCCATCCCGAACCGCCACGCGCCCCAGCCGGCGGGCGTGAACCGCGCCTCCTGCGCCTGCACCGTCCAGCCCACCGGCGCCCCCGGCAGCCCGCCGCCCGCGAAGTACGCGGCGTGCACCTCCGCCCGCGCGCTTCCGCCCACCAGGTGCGGCCCGGCGGGCACGTCCATCGCCACCTCGTACTCCGGTCGGCGGAACTCCTGCACGTGGAATCCCAGGTGCCCCTGCGCCTCGTCCTGCGCCTGGCCGGCCATGCGGAACTCCACGGTGCCGAACCCCAGGTTGGCGCCCTCCGGGACGCGAAACGCGCCGTCGAAGCCGCCCAGCGCCGTGAGCGCCGAGGTGCCGGCGGCGATCTCGTTGCCGCGCGGGTCCATCACCCGCCACGCGACCTCCCCACCGCGGGTGCGCGGCAGGCCCACCCCGCCCGTCTTGCTGCGCTCGAAGCGGCGCGCCCACCCCTTGAAGCGCACCTCCTCGCCCGGGCGGTACAGGTTGCGGTCCGTGAGGCCGTACCAGAGCACGGTCACCGGGCGTCTGCCGCGCTGCAGCGCGTGCCCCTGCGCGGGGAGGAGGGCCCGGTCGGCGCCCAGCTCCGCCACCACGTACGCCTGCCGGGGGGGCGTGCGCCGCGGCAGGGGGATGCGCGCCGTCCCCCGCGCGTCCGTGGTCCCCGCGCGCCGCCGCCCGCCCAGGGTGACGCGCACGCCCGGCAGCGGCGCGCCGTCCACCAGCGAGGTGGCCCACGCCGTCACCTCGCGGGGGTCGCTGAACGCGGCCAGGCCGATGCGGGTGGACTGGACCCAGACGTACGTCCCCTGGTCCGCGCCCTCGCCCTCGCCCACGGCCTCCACGGCCACGATCACGTGTCCGGGCCCGGCGCCCAGCGCCTCGTCCAGGTCGATGGCGGTCTCCACCACCTGCCCCGCCTCGCCCGGGACGTCGACGGTCCGGTTCACCACTTCCCGGCCGGGGAGGCGAGACGAGCGGGCGGCGAGGGGGGACGCGCGGCCGGAGATGAACGCGGGCCAGTCCGACGGCTGCACGCGGTGGATGCGGATGCGCAGCCGCGCGTGGTCGTGGCTGGCGACGGAGACGCGCCGCCGGCCGGCGGGGTCCAGGACGATCACGGGGTCCTGGAACGGCAGCAGCCGGGGAAAGGGCGCGACGACGTCCAAGGTGCGCCGCTGCGGCTCGCCCAGCGTCTGGCCGAAGACGTCGCGGATGCCGGCGTCCAGGTGAACGGTGTACCGCGTGCTGGGGCGGGTGCGGCCGGCGATCACCATCCCCTGCTCCGTCACGCGCACCTGCATCCCCGGGATCGCCGGCTCCACGCGCACCTGGGCGGGGTGGAAGGCGGCGGTGTCCAGCGGGTTGGTGAACCCGAGGAAGAACGGGTTTCCAGGGCGGCAGAGATAGCCCTCGCCGGTGCAAATGCCGGCGACCACCCGCAGGGGCCCGTCAGTGCGAAACGTCCACGTCTGGGGGCTGGAGGTGCGCC
>JAHWJJ010000256.1 GCA_019348475.1 Gemmatimonadota bacterium
GAGCGGAGGGGGCGCGGCGCGGATCCGGCCATACGTGCTGAAAGCTTGTCCGCGCATCGGGGCTTTTCCATTCAGGGAGCCGCCCCCATGCCCTTGCGTGGTGATCCGGCGTCCGCGGGCGCCGGGGCCAGGTAGCCGCGCGCGACGGCCTCGTCCAGCAGCCGGACGACGAACGGCCACACCTGCGGCGCGCCTGCGCGGATGGGCGCCATGCGCGCCAGCACGCGGTCGTGCGTCACCGCATTGGCGCGCCAGCTGCCGCCCTGGTGCTGAAAGTTGAGCAGCAGGGGCTGCAAGCGGTCCAGCGCCACCGCGAAGCGCGCGTCCGCCGTTTGGGCGGCCTCGAACTCCTGCCACAGCGCGCTCAGCTCGCGGGCCTGGTCGTCCGGCAGCAGCCCAAAGATCCGCTCCGCCGCCATGCGCTCGCGCTCCTCCTTTCCCACGTTGGCCGCGGGATCGTAGCAGAACGCGTCACCGGCGTCGATCTCCACCACGTCGTGCACCAGGACCATCCGCAGCACGCGGCCCAGGTCCGTGCCGGGGGGCGCGTGCTCGGCCAGCAGCACGGCGCAAAGGGCAAGGTGCCACGAGTGCTCGGCGCTGTTCTCCGGCCGCGCGCCTTGCAGCACCCGCGTCTGCCGCAGGATGCCTTTCAGGCGGTCGATCTCCAGGAGAAAGCGCAGCTGCCGGTCGAGCCGGGGGTCGGTTCCGTCGATCACGGGAGAGCAGGCTCCAGGTTCAAGTGCCCAGGTTCAAGTGCCCAGGTTCAAGGTCGAGATGCGCGGAATCTAGCCTTCAACCCGGCACTGGGCACGGGGCACTGGGCACTGGGCACTGGGCACTGGGCACTGGGCACTGGGCACTTGGCACTGGGCACTTGGCACTGGGCACTTGAACCTCATTCTTCACCCGCACGGCGCTCGCGGCGGCGCTCGGCGGCCGCGTGCAGCCGGCGGTCCTCGTCCGTCTCCAGCAGCAGCGGCGGCACGGGGCTGGGGCGGCCGTTCAGCCGGTCCAGCGAAACGTAGGTGAGGTAGCACACGTTGGTCGTCCGGCGCTTCCCCGTTTCGATCTGCTCCGCCTCCACCGTCACCATCACCTCCATGGAGGTGCGGCCCACGTGCACCAGCCGCCCGTGCGCCTCTACGAAGTCGCTGGCGTAGACCGGCTCGCGGAACTCCACCCGGTCCACCATCACCGTCACCACCGGGGTGCGGGCGTGCCGCCGGGCCACCACGCCGCCGCATTTGTCCACCAGCGCCAGGATCTCGCCGCCGAACACGTTGCCGTGGTGGTTCAGCTGGTCGGGCATCATGCTCTCGGCCAGCGTGGAGGCCGACTCGCGGGGCGATTTTCCCTGCGGCGCTTCGGTGTCGCTCATGGTATGCGGATGGGGGCGGGGGATGGGGGAGCGCGATCAGCCGCATGGAACCTAGCCCGGACCCCGGATGCGGGACAATCCGGCCGCACCGAATCCGCCTGCGGTGGCACTGGTCACCTCGCTCACTTTCATTTGCGGATCGCACACAATACGCCAGCTGCGGCACCTGTTTACTCTGTCCACTGGCGGGGTTCGCGTCAGGCTTTTATCGTGTGTTTTCCGCCTTACCATGACACACCTTCCATGCGCGGGAGAACGTCGATGAGGAAGCCCCACCCGGAACCCAAGCGCCGCGTTTCTCGGCCGTGGGTTGTGCCTCCCGGGCTGCTGTTGCTGAACGAGCCGTTCGAGGGATTCAACGTGCTCGACGAAACGCGAAGCGAGCTGGGCGTGCTGCTCTGGCAGTCGCTGCGCGACGTGGACCTGTGGTCGCTGGCGCGGCCGGAGGCGCGGGCGGGGCTGTTCTCGCCCGGATCGCTGCACCGGCGTTCGGAGCGCATCGAGCACGAGATCGCGCGGGACCACCCCGCGCGCCCGCTGCTGGAGGCGATGACGCGGCTCCTCGCCGCGCCCGAGCGGGTGTCCGAGATGGAGGTGTCGGAGGTGTGCGAAGAGCTTTCGCGCTGGGCCAGCGACGCGGGGCTTCCCCGCACCGCGCTGGCGTTTGCGCAGCGGGCCGCCCTGGCGGCGCCCGACGAGGCGGGCCCCGCGTACCTGGTGGGGCTGGTCTCCCGGCGCTGCGCCGACTACCGGCGCGCCGAGACGTGGTTCCGGCGCACGCTGGCGCTCAGCCGGCTGAACCGCGACTGGCGGTACTACGGGCTGGCGCACCTGGGGCTGGCCAACCTGCACATGCAGCGCGGCGACGCCCCCCGCGCGCGCGTGCGGCTGCTGCGCGCGCTGCGGGCATCGCGCCGGTACGGGCTGTGGTCCGTGCGCTCGCTGGTGCTGCACGACCTGTTCTGCATCACCGCCACGGGCGAGCACGCCGAGCACGCGGAGATGTACGCGCGCGCGGCGTTCCGCAGCTACGGCCGGCGCCACCCGCGCCTTCCCGTGCTGGCGCACGACGTGGCGCGCTACTGGATGTCGCGGGGGCACCACGCGCGGGCCATGGACACCTTCCGCGCCGTGCTGCCGCACCTCACGCGCGCGTCGGACCGGCTGCTGGCGTGGGCCAACCTGGCGCAGGCCGCCGGCGGCTCGGGCGACGCGGACGCGTTCAACGAGGCGTGGGGCCGCGTCTGGCGGATGGTGGACAGCGGCAGCGACCTGGAACGGGTGGCCGAGGCGCTGATCAACGTGGCGTGCGGCGCGGCCGCGCTGGGGCAGTGGGTGCGGCAGGAGATGGCGGCCAGCTACGCGCTGCAGGTGGCCAAGCGCCGCAGCGAGGCCCAGCAGCGGCTGAAGGCCGAGGAGCTGCTGGAGTCCGCCCGCAAGGCGGGGATGGGGCGGCGGGACCCGGAGCCGCCGGAGCCGGAGCCGGAGTTCCCGGAAGCCTCCGGCCAGCTGGCCGAAGAGCTGGTGGCGGCGCTGACGGAGGCGTGGGAGGGCTGAAGCGCGCATGGGGGGCGGACACGCGCCCGCCCCCCATGTTCCGGCTCACCCGCCGCCGCCGATGTACCCGCCCCAGCGGCCGGTGGTGTCCGACGACGTGGTGGTGCTCGTGCTGTCGGGCGCGGTGGCGCCGCCGTCCATCCGCGGCGCCCCGCCGTCCGGGGCGGCGATCTCGCCGCCGCGGCCGCAGGCCCCCGCCGCCGCGCACGCCAGCGCGGCCAGCAGCAGTGCCCTCGTCCATCCACGCATGCTCGTTTCTCCTGTCCGTTGGGTGGGAGCGCCGGCGGCGGGTTTGCCGCCGGTCCCATCCAAGGTAGAACAACCTGTTTACTTCGTATACTTATCGTCCGGAAAATGCCCGCTTCCACGGCACCCGGACCGGGCGTCCGCGCGGCGGCTAAGGACGGTGATGGCGTGCGCTGGGGCGAGGGAGGCGGCACCGGAGCGCTTTGTTGCGGAATCCTGCACGCGTGGTGGCCGCTTTGTCCACCCGGTGCGTACGGACGCAGCGTAAGCCGCAGGGTCCAGGGCTGAGGCCGCGCCTGCGGAACAGTCGGCAGCCGAACGGGCGGAAGTCTGGCGCCGTCGACTCCGTATCCAACCCAGGGGGGATCCCGCGAACGCCGGTGCCGCCCGCGAGAGCGAAGGGTGGCGCGGCGCTTGCCGCTGTGGACGCGGCGGCGCGCACCGGGCGCGCCGCATCGCATCCCATCGAATCGACCGGAATGAGGCTGTTCGCACCCGTCTGCGCGGCGCTCCTGGCTGCGTGCGCCGCCGCGCCCGCGCTCGCCCAGCGCGACACCATCCGCCTTGGGCCGCGCGACAGCGTGGGCGTGCCCGCAGCGCCGGTGTTTGCCGACACCCTGGCGCCCGACACCATCTTCGACGCGCCCGAGACGCGCGCGCTGGTCACGCGGGTGATGCAGAGCGGCAGCAACATCCCCGCGGGGCTGGAGGACTACCGCGCCGACATGGCCGCGACCGTCTACCTGTCCCTGCGCGCGGACACCGCGCAGGGCGGCGAGCTGCCGGTGACGGTGGACGAGTTCGCCGGCGAGGTGCGCTGGGAGCGCGGCGGCGACGTGCAGCAGCTGGTGCAGGGGCACCGCGTGCGCATGCTGGCGCCGGCGCCGTACACCATCGGCTCCATGATGGAGGCGCCGTGGGTGGTGCCGCACCTGTACGGCAACACCATCACCGTCTTCTCCCTCAGCGCGTCGCCCACGGCGCGGGCGCAGATCGCCCGCGCGGTGCACCCGTTAGCCTTTCGCGGCATCGACTTCTACCACTACCGGGCGGGGAACCCCGTCCGCGTCTCCACCGCCGAGGGCGTGGTATCCCTGATCCCCATCACCGTCCGCCCCCGTCCGGGAAAGCTGGAGGAGGCGAAGGACCAGCGGCTGGTGGCGGGGACCTTCTGGGTGGACGTGGACCGCGCCGCCATCGCCCGCGCCCGCTTCGGGTTCGTGGAGCGCGCCGGCCGGTTCGTGGTCACCGAGACGGGGATGTTCTTTGAGCTGGACGGCGCGCTGGTGGCGGGGCGGTACTGGATTCCGCACCGCCAGCGCCGCGAGATGCAGATCTCGTCGCCGCTGCTGGGCGGGGCGGTGGCCGTGCGCGCGGTGACCACGCTCTCCGGCTTCGACCTCAACACCGGGTGGGACGCGCCGCAGCCCGGCGTGCGGCTGGTGAGGCGGCTGGAGGACGGCGCCTTCGAGCGGGTGCCGCGGCCCGCGGAGGAGCAGGCGCCGGACATCGGCGACTTCGCCGACCTGGCGGCGGTGGTGCGGCCGCCGGAGCGTACGGGCGGCGTACGGACCTCGCTGCGCTACGAGCGCGGCGAGCACCTGTTCCGCTTCAACCGCGTGGAGGGCGCCTTCGTGGGCGTGGCGATGCGCACCGAGCCGGCCGATCCGGAGCGGCGGGACTGGGACGTCTACACGCACGTGGGATGGGCCTTCGCCGAGTCCACCGCCCGGGGCGAGCTGGCCTGGCGCTGGCACCCGGGCGCGCCCAACGCGCCCGGCCCGCGCTGGGGCGCCACGGTGGGCGCGTACCGGCGGCTGCGCGACATGACCTCGTTCCGTCCCCCGATCCAGTGGGAGCTGGGATACGCCGTGGGCGCCGCGCTGGCGGGGTACGACGTGCGCGACTACTACGACGCGGCGGGAGTGGAGGCGTTCGCCACCCGCCGCAGCGGCCCCTGGACGGCGCGGCTGGGAGCGCGCGCCGAGGCCCACGACTCCGTGAGCCGGAACACGGACAGCTACCTGTTCGGCAGCGCGCAGGACTTTCCCGGGGTGGCGCCCGCGGAGCCGGGGATACACGCGGCGGTGGAGGGCACCGTGCGCTACGCGCGCGGCACCGGCGCGTTCGGCGTGGGCGGCGGGGTGATCGCGCAGCTTTCGGCGGACCAGGGGTTCGGCGAGTTCGGGGTGACGCGCGCCACGGCGCTCCTCTCCACGCGCTTTCCCTCGCGCTACGTGACGCTGATCGCGCGCGGCGACGCGGGGACGATCCTCGGCGGGGCGCCGCCGCAGTTCCTCTTCCGCTTCGGCGGCATCGAGGGGCTGCGGGGCTACGCGCGCAACGAGTTCGGCGGCAGCACCGCCCTCCTGGGGCGCGCGCGCGTCCTTCTGCACCTGCCGCCGTACGGGCAGGAGCCGCTGTTTCGCGCCGGCCTGTTCCTCTTCCCCCCCCTGCGTCCCGCGCTGGCCCTCTCCGGCGACGCCGGCTGGGCGTCGGTGAGCAACGACTCGCGCGCTTCCCTCGCGCGGCTGGGCGCCAGCGAGACGGAGGGCGTGCGCTCGTCGTACGGCCTGGGGCTCAGCCTTTTCGAGGACGCCGTGTCGGTGGAGTACGTGTGGCCCGGCGACGGCGGCAAGGGACGGTGGTACGCCGGCTTCGTCACCTACTTCTGAACGTCGGCCGCCGTCGCGGGGGGTTCGGGCGGTCGATCCGGGCACCGGGATGTCGGAGCACCGGTGCCGGCGCCGGGAGTGAGACGGGCGCAGGCCACCCCCTTGCCGCGCGCGCCGCGGGCTGAGAGGATGCAGGGCGCGCGAAAACGAACCCAACTACCGGACCGGAGCGGAAATGTCCTCCATCAACCGACCCCTCGCGGGGCCCGTGCTGGCCTTCGACCTTGCGGAGCAGATCGCCGCGCTGCGCTCCGAAGAGCCGTACCAGCGCAGCGGCCGCGCCGGGCGCACGCTGGCCAAGAGCGGCCGCTTTCGCCTGGTGCTGACCGCGATGGCCGACGGCAACGAGATCGGCACGCACCAGGCGGACAGCCCCATGACGCTGCAGGTGGTGCAGGGTGCTCTCACCTTTCGCACCAACGGCCAGGAGTACACGATGACGGCCGGGCAGGTGCTGTTCTTTGGCCCCGGCGAGGCGCACGACATCCGCGCCACGGAAGACAGCGCCCTGCTGCTGACCCTGTCCGCCGTGGGCGACGACTACCGCCCCGAGGAGTCGGCGACCGCGTAAGGAAGTGCGTTAGTGCGGGAGTGCGTTGGTGCGTGAGTGCGTTGGTGCGTGAGGTTGGATCGGGTGGCGAAGACGGCCCGGGCTGCTGGCCCGGGCTGTTCCGCTGGTGGCCGCGCGCGGGATCAGGATGCAGCTGCGGGCGCACAGGGGGACAGGAAATAGCTCGCAGACGGCGGAAAATCCTCGCGGCTTTCCTCGCGCGGTACGCCCGCCGCGGCTGCCCCTTGTCCCCTTGTCCCCTTGTCCCCCTGTCCCCTTGTCCCCCTGTCCCCTCCAGTCCGGAGAAGGGCATACGAGCCCTCCGGATTGATGCCCCCGGTGCCGTCCGCGCGGCCGAAAACCCACGCGCCCGTGCGGGGGTCGGGGGGCAACATCACACCCCCCACGCCCCCCACCACCAGCGCGCCCGACGGACTGGCGACGAGCGTGGAGGCGATTCGA
>JAHWJJ010000257.1 GCA_019348475.1 Gemmatimonadota bacterium
GCCATCTTGTCGCCCACCGAGATCTTGCGCTTCTCGGCCAGGTACACCTTCACCAGCTGCACCACGCCCGGGGGCAGCTCGTCGGGCTGGAAGATCTTGTCGATCTGGCCCTCGGTGCGCTGGCGCACCCGCTCGATCCGGCGCTTGCTCTCGTCGATCAGGCGGCGGAGCTGCTCGTTGGTCGGGCGGTCCGTCACCTTGAGCGTCGTCAGGTCGATGTCGTTGAAGTCCAGCGAATCGGCCACCTCGTCCGTCAGCTGCGTTCCCTCGTTGAAGAACGGCTCCACCGTCCCCTTCTTCAGGAACAGGGCGACCTCCTTGCCGCGGATCAGCTCGCGGATCTCCTCGTCGCGCGCCTCGCCGATGCGCTGGATCTCCGAGCGCTCGAAGGCCCGCAGCTCGCCGATCTTCTGCCCGCGCTCCTTCTCCAGGATCGGGTCGTCGATGCGGCGGCTGAATATCTTGACGTCGATCACCGTGCCCTCCACGCCGGGCGGCACCTTGAGCGACGAGTCCTTCACGTCCTTGGCCTTCTCGCCGAAGATGGCCGTCAGCAGCTTCTCTTCGGGCGACAGCTCGGTCTCGCCCTTCGGCGTGATCTTGCCGACCAGGATGTCGCCCGCCTTGACGCGCGCGCCGATGCGGACCACGCCGCGCTCGTCCAGGTCCACCAGCGACTCTTCGGCGACGTTGGGGATCTCTCGCGTGATCTCCTCCATGCCGCGCTTGGTGTCGCGAACCTGCAGCTCCAGCTCCTGGATGTGGATGGACGTGTAGACGTCATCCTTGACCAGGCGCTCGGAAAGGACGATAGCGTCCTCGAAGTTGTGGCCGTACCAGGGCATGAACGCCACCAGCAGGTTGCGCCCCAGCGCCAGCTCGCCCCCTTCGGTAGAGGGGCCGTCCGCCAGCACGTCGCCCTTCTTCACGATCTGGCCCTTGCGGACCAGCGGACGCTGGTTGAGTGCCGTGTCCTGGTTGGTGCGCCAGTACTTCTTCATCCGGTAGCGGTCGAACTGCGCCAGGCGGCGCAGCGGCTCGTCCGACGAGCCCGCGCCCTCCATCCCCGCATCCACCAGGATGTGGTCGGCCGTGACCTCCTGCACCACCCCGCCGCGCCGGGCGACGACGACGGCGCCGGAGTCGCGCGCGATCACGCTCTCCAGCCCCGTCCCCACCAGCGGCGCGTCGGGGAACAGCAGCGGCACCGCCTGGCGCTGCATGTTCGATCCCATCAGCGCCCGGTTGGCGTCGTCGTGCTCCAGGAAGGGGATGAGCGCCGCGGCCACCGAGACCAGCTGGTCCGGCGCCACGTCCATGTAGTCGATCTCCTCCGGCCGCAGCAGGGGGAAGTCGCCCCGCTCGCGGCAGAGGACGAACTCGTTCTGGAAGGTGAACCCCGGCGTGAGCGGCGCGTTGGCCTGCGCGATCCGGGCCGCCTCTTCCTCGTTGGCCGACAGCCACGCCGTGATGCGCGTGATGATCGGCGTCACGTGCGTGGTGCGCCCGCTGGCGCCCAGCAGCGCGCGCCCCACCTCGCCCTCGGGCGGCAGCGCGGGAACGCCCGAGGTGTAGTCCAGCGCCACCTGGTCCGGCGTGTCGCCCCAGTCCTGCACGTCCAGCCCCTGGCTCTGCCGCTCGAACAGCGCCTCGGCCACCTCGGCCGTCAGCACCGTCCCCGGCACGCCCAGCACGGCGGCGGTGGTGGGCTGGAACACGCGCACGGGGAGCGACATGGGGTTGCGGATGGCCTCGGGGGCCACGCCGCGGGCCGCCGCCCCCGCGCGCCGCGACACCACGCGCACCAGGTTCACCGGCTGGGCCGCAAGGCGGTCCGCCAGCTCCTCGGTGATGCGCTCGCCGCGGCGGGCCAGCACCGGCAGCGCCGCCAGCACCTCCTCCCACTCCGTCTGGCCGATCTCGCCCGCCAGCATCCGCGGGAAGAGCGCGCTCCAGTCCGCCACGTCCTCCGCCAGCTCGGCGCCCACGATCATGGCGCGGAACACCTCGCGCCCGCGCGCCGCGTCGATGGTCTCGCCCTTCTTGGCGAACACCCGCGCCCGGTCGCCCAGCACCAGGCGCACCGCCTCCTCCAGCTTCGCCTCGGCCGGGTAGCGGATCAGCGCGCGCACCACCTTGCGGTACGGCGTCTCGATGAAGCCCAGGTCGTTGATACGGGCGTACGTCGTAAGCGAGTTGATCAGGCCGATGTTGGGGCCTTCCGGCGTCTCGATCGGGCACATGCGCCCGTAATGCGAGTAGTGCACGTCGCGCACTTCGAAGCCGGCGCGCTCGCGGGTCAGGCCGCCCGGGCCCAGCGCGGAGAGACGCCGCTTGTGCGTCATCTCGGCCAGGGGGTTGGTCTGGTCCATGAACTGGCTCAGCTGCGACGACCCGAAGAACTGCTGGATCACCGCGCTCACCGTGCGGGCGTTCACCAGGTCGTCGATGTTGATCTTGTCGGGGTCCGACACGATCGACATGCGCTCGCGCACCAGCCGCGCCATGCGGCTCAGGCCCACGGAGAACTGGTTGGCGATCAGCTCGCCCACGGAGCGCACCCGGCGGTTGCCCAGGTGGTCGATGTCGTCGGTGTCGCCGCGCCCCTCGTGCAGCTCCACCAGCTGCCACAGGATGGCCAGGACGTCCTGCGCCGTGAGCGCCGTCATCCCCGCGGGCGGCACCGTGTAGCCCAGCGCCTCGAAGGCGGGGGCCAGCCGCTGGTTGATCTTGTAGCGCCCCACGCGCCCCAGGTCGTAGCGCTTGTTCAGCGACTCCTCGGTGTACTCCGAGTAGTCGGTGCTGGCCACGTTCCCGTTGCCGTTGGCGTTCAGCTCACCGGCCACGAAGAGCGAGGTGCGCGGCTGAAAGAGCAGGCGCCAGACGGCGATGTACACCTGCACCACCCGGTTCAGCTCGTACACCAGCACGCGGCTGGGCTTGCCGCCCTTTTCCGCGCGGTCGTCGCGGAAGCTTTCCCACACGTACTTGATCCCGCGCTCCTGCGCGAAGCGCAGCATGCGCTCCTCGGCCGACCGCTGCGCCTCGCGGCTCATGGGGTCCACCGGCTGCGCGCCCCGCTCCGCCCACGCGTTCAGGAAGTCGGAGACGTGCATGATGGCGTCGCCCTCCGCCAGGAACTCCTCCTCGGTCCACACGTCGGGCGCGGGGGCCGTTCCCGGGCGCACCAGGTTGTGGATGGCGAAGAGCGAGTCCAGCGTGCCGCGCGTGGGGTCCTTGCCCAGCGTGGCGCGCAACGCCGTGCCGCTCTGGCCGCGGGCGCGGAACACCTGCACCGACTCGATGCTGCCGCGCAGCAGGCGCCCCAGCACGTCGCCGTTGATCTCGTCGCCGGCGCGCGCGATCAGGGCGCTGCCCACCACGGGCAGGTGCATGATCCCCGCCTCGCGCAGGGCAGCGTACAGCTCGGGCGTAAGGCGGCGGCCGCGCTCGAACACCTCGCCCGTGGAGGGGAGCACCACGTCGCGGTACAGCACGGGGCCCTCGGGGCCCAGCCCGGTGGGATCGGGAACGTCCTCGGCCAGGAAGCCGTGGAACACCTCGCCGCGCCGCCCCTCGCGGGTGCCCGCCGTCTCCAGCGCGCCCAGGGCCACGCTCTCGCGGTCCAGGAACACGCCCAGCACGTCCGCGTCGCGGCTGAAGCCCACCGCCCGCAGCAGCGCCGTGGCGGGGAACTTCTTCTTCTTGTCGATGTGCACCGCCACCACGTCGTGGATGTCGAGGGTGAACTCGACCCACGAGCCGCGGAAGGGGATGATGCGCGCGCTGTACAGCTTGCTGCCGTTGGGGTGGATGTTCTCCTCGAACACCACGCCCGGGCTGCGGTGCAGCTGGCTGACGATCACCCGCTCGGCGCCGTTGATGATGAACGTGCCCAGCGGGGTGAGCACGGGAAGGTCACCGAGGTAGACCTCCTTTTCGATGATGTCCTTGGGACGGCGCTCGTCGCCCACGTCCTCCCACACCACCAGCCGGAGCGTCGCCTTGAGCGGAGCCGCGTACGTCATGTCGCGCTCCATGCACTCCTCCATGTCGTACTTGGGCTCGCCCAGCGAGTACCGTACGAACTCCAGGGAGAAGTTCCCGTTCACGTCCGAGATGGGGAAGATCTCGTTGAAGACGCGCTCCAGCCCCACGTCCTCGCGCTCGCGCGCGGCCGCGTCGGTCTGAAGCAGCGTGTCGAACGCCCGCAGCTGCACGTCGAGGAGGTTGGGGTGCTCCATCCCCGACGTCAGCTTGGCGAAAGAGACGATCGGTTTATTCAGCGTTGCCAAGTGGGTCTCCCTCTCAGCGTGCGTGGATACGGAAAAGCGCAAACGACCCCGACCGAGTGCAATCGGCGGGGTGGCGTACCGTCCGTTGGAATGTGATGATGGTCCTGCTCGTCATGGCCCGCCGGGTGAAGTGACCGGGAAAGGGGCTCGGGCTCCTGCGCCCGGCCCACGGCCGGCGCGCGGGCCCGGGGGCCCGCGCGCCGGACCGCCCGGCTACTTCAGCTCGACGGCGGCGCCCTGCTCCTCGAGCTTGGCCTTCATCGCCGCGGCGTCGTCCTTGGACGCACCCTCCTTGACCGCCTTGGGGGCGCTGTCCACCAGGTCCTTGGCCTCCTTCAGCCCCAGGCCGGTCAGCTCGCGCACGACCTTGATCACCTGGATCTTCTTCTCGCCGGCCGAGACCAGCACCACGTCGAACTCGGTCTGCTCCTCGGCGGCCGGCGCGGCCGGGCCGCCGGCGGCGGGCGCGGCGGCCACGCCCACGGGGGCGGCCGCGGTCACGCCGAACTTCTCCTCGAACGCCTTCACGAAGTCGGCCAGCTCGAGAACGGTCATGTTGCCGATCGCGTCGAGCAGCTCGTCACGGGACAGGGTGGTCGCCATTTGTCGGGCTCCTTGGATATCTACAGGTTCAGTACGGTTGTCCAGATCGGTTCGGTTGCCGGCACCGGGCCGGCGGGTGGTTCGCCGCGCCGTGGCGTTCCCCTGGGGAGCCGCCGGTCCGGCGCAGGTCAGGCCGCCGCGCCTTCCTTCTGCTGGCGCAGCTGGTCCACGGCGCGGGCGAACCCGGCCATCAGCTGGTTCATTCCCCCGGCAAGGCGCGCCATGGGCGCCTGCAGGCCGCCGGCGATCTGCGCCAGCAGCACCTCGCGGGGAGGCATGTCCGCGAGCTGCTTCACCTGCTCGGGACCAAACGAACGGCGGTCCACCACGCCCACCTTCACGGCGGGGCGGTCGCCGAACTCGCGCGCGAAGTCCGACAGCACCTTGGCCGCGGCCACGGCGTCGCTGCGCCCGATCACCAGCCCCGTGGGGCCGGCGAAGAACTGGGCGACGTCGGTGAGCTCCAGCCGTTCCAGCGCCCGCTTGGCCAGCGTGTTCTTCACCACCACGTACTCCACCCCCTGCTTGCGCAGGCGGCTGCGGAACTCGGTGATCTGCTTTACGCTGAGCCCCGTGAAGTCCGTCAGGTAGAACGCGCTGGCGCCGTCCAGCCGCTGCTGCAGGTCTGCGACGACGACGTCCTTCTCGTCTCTCCTCATCTCAGCCCCGCCGGTAGAGGTTGGCGTCCACTTGCACGCCCGGCCCCATGGTGCTGGAGAGCGTCACCGACCGCACGTACTGCCCCTTGGCGGCGGCGGGCTTGGCGCGGATCACGGTGTCCATGAACGCGTTCAGGTTCTCTTCGAGCTTGGCGGGCTCGAACGAGATCTTTCCGATCGGGCCGTGTACGTTCCCCGTGCGGTCCACGCGGAACTCGATCTTGCCGGCCTTGATCTCACGCACCGCCTTCGACACGTCCATGGTGACCGTGCCGGCCTTGGGCGTGGGCATCAGCCCGCGCGGGCCCAGGATGCGGCCCAGCTGGCCCACCTGGCCCATCATGTCGGGCGTGGCGACCGCCACGTCGAAGTCCAGCCACCCGTCCTTGATCTTCTGGACGTACTCCGTGCCGACGAAGTCGGCCCCCGCTTCCTCCGCCTCGCGCGCCTTTTCGCCCTGGGCGATCACGAGCACGCGGGCGGTCTTCCCCGTCCCGTGGGGAAGGACGACGGCGCCGCGGACGATCTGGTCCGCGTGACGCGGGTCCACGCCCAGACGGACGGCAAGCTCCACCGTCTCGTCGAACCTGGCGAAGCTCAGGTCCTTGACGAGGCTTACCGCCTCGCCCGGCCCCAACGCCGAACCCTCTGGCACGCGGGCAGCCGCATCGCGGAACTTCTTTCCGTGCTTTGGCATGTACCCCCTGCGGCGGAACTACTTCGACGAGTCCTCCCACCGGCGCGCCGCCTGTCGCGCGGGTGGTTCAGCGGACGGGAACGATCGGCTGCCCCGGCCCCTTGGGACGGAACGGAAGGGCGGGAGACCGCTTCCTGGTGTGCGCCGAACGTTCCGCTTCTCCCGCCTGCGGCGGGCCGCGGAGCGAGTCCGGGGCCGCCGTGCTGACGAGTGCCTGGTGCCTAGTGCCTGGTGCCTAGTAGAAACGACTCGGTACTAGGTACTAGGGTACTCGGTACTCCTCCTTACCCCACCACCTCGACGCCCATCGACCGCGCCGTCCCGGCGATCTGGCGCATGGCGCCCTCCACGTCGGCGGCGTTCAGGTCGGGCATCTTGGTCTCGGCGATGGTGCGCAGCTGCGCCTGCGTGAGCTGGCCCACCTTGGTCTTCTTGGACGAGGCGCTTCCCTTGTCCAGGCCGATGGCCTTCTTGATCAGCACCGCCGCCGGGGGCGTCTTGGTGATGAACGTGAAGGAGCGGTCCG
>JAHWJJ010000258.1 GCA_019348475.1 Gemmatimonadota bacterium
CGCCCCCCCCCCCCCCCCCCCCACCCCCGGGGCCCCCCCCCCCCCCCCCGGGGCCGCCCCCCCCCCCCCCCCACCCCCCCCCCCCCCGGCCCTGGGGGTGCGTACACCACGCTCGTCCGCGCTCGAGCGAAAGGCTTGGCGGGGGAGAGGGCCCGCGCGGGAGAGGGGGGCTGGCACACGCTCGATACGCGGTCGCAGCCGCGCCCCCTCCCGCTCGTTGCTCGCGGCCTCCCCCCAAACCCCTGGGGGAGGTGAACCGCACTCCATCACTCCATCACCCGATCACCCGATCACCCGATCACCCGATCACCCGATCACCCGATCACCCGCTCACCCGATCCCCGATCCCCGATCACCCGATCATCCGATCACCCCACCGCCCCCTCCAGCCCGTACTCCCGGATCTTGCGCGTGAGCGTGTTGCGGTGCACGCCCAGCATCTCGGAGGCGTTCCCCAGGTGGCCGTTCACCACCTTCAGCACCTCGCGGATGTGCAGCCGCTCGACGTCGGCCAGCGGAAGCTCCGGCGTGTAGCCGGGAAGGGGTGAGGCGTCGGCCGCGGCTTCGCCTGAGGCGGGGGGGCGCATCTGGTCCAGCGGCAGGTGCTCGGCGAGGAGAACGGGGCCGTGCGCCATCAGGACCGCGCGTTCCAGCACGTTCTTGAGCTCGCGCACGTTGCCGGGCCACTCGTGCCGGTGCAGCAGCTCCAGCAGCGGGCGGGCAATGCCGCGGATGGTGCGCCCGTAGCGCACCGCGTACATCGCCACGAAGTGCCGCACCAGCAGGTCCAGGTCGCTGCCGCGGTCCGCAAGGCGCGGCAGGTTCAGCGTGACCACTGCCAGCCGAAAGTACAGGTCCTCGCGAAAGGTGCCGTCGGCGATGGCGGCGCGCAGGTCGCGGTTGGTGGCCGCGACCACCCGCACGTCCACCGGAATGCGCCCCTCGCCGCCCAGCCGCTCGATCTCGCGCTCCTGCAGCGCGCGCAGGATCTTGCTCTGCAGCGGCAGCGACATGTCGCCGATCTCGTCCAGGAACAGCGTGCCCCCGTGCGCCCGCTCGAAGCGGCCGATCTTGCGGGTGATAGCGCCGGTGAACGCCCCCTTCTCGTGCCCGAACAGCTCGCTTTCCAGCAGGTTCTCGGGGATGGCGGCGCAGTTGATGGCGATGAAGGGTCCCGCCGCGCGCGGGCTGTTGCGGTGGATGGCCTTTGCAACCAGCTCCTTTCCCGTGCCGCTCTGCCCCAGGATGAGCACCGTGGCCGGGCTGCCGGCCACGCGCCCCACCATGCGGAACACCTCCAGCATGGCCGGGCTGGCGCCGATGGCCGCGTCGTCGTCGTCCTCGGGCTCGGCGTCGGCGAGCGGCACCACTTCGTCGCCAGCGAACACCTGGCGCAGCAGGCCCGCCAGCTCGTCCGCGTCCACCGGTGCCGCGATCAGCCCCAGCACCCCCAGCCGGGAGGACTCCACCATCGCCTGCATGGTCGGCCGCGACGCAGCCAGGACGATGCTGCCGGCCGGCACCCCGGACTCGATGAGCCGCGCCACAAGGGCCAGGTCCACGGCGGGAAGGTCCAGCGACAGCAGCACGGCGTCGGGCGGGGCGGAGCGCAGCATCTCCAGCCCCTCGCCCAGCGACCCCGCCGCGCGCACGCCCGCCCGCGGCCCGGCGGCCTGCACGGCGGCCGCGCGCGTCTCGGGGGCGGGGTCCACGACCAGCAGGGTTGGGTGCGGCACGGCTGGATTCTGCGGAATGATGAAGAGGTGCGACGGGGCATAATGGGGGGTTCTGCAAAATGGTGCAACGCCCTTGGCGCCCTCGCCCGCTCCCACGTCCCCCGCGCCTCATCACCCCATCACCCGTTCACCCGTTCACCCGTTCACCCGTGTTATTGCGCCGCCGGCCCCCGCTCACTGCTCGTCGTCGGCGTCGTCGCTGAACAGGGTGCGCAGGGAGCGCTCGCGATGCTCCAGGAAGTCGCGGGTGACGCGGTACGCCTCCGTCTCCTCATACCCCACCTCTTCGATCCCGTCCTCGCCGAAGCGGTAGATGCGCGCCCCGGGGTAGGCCAGCAGGATGGGCGAGTGGGTGGCGACCACCAGCTGCGATCCGCCGCGCACCAGCCGGTGCATCACCGAAAGCAGCGCCAGCTGCCGCAGGGGCGAGAGCGCCGTCTCCGGCTCGTCCATCAGGTAGATTCCGCCGCCGTGCAGGCGGTGGCTCAGCAGTGCCAGCATGGCCTCGCCGTGCGACTGCGCGTGGAGGCTGCGGCCGCCGCCGTAGCGCACGTTCATCGGGCGGTATCCGGCCATCACCACCCCCGAGCGCTTTTTGACCTCGCGGGCGATCGCCTCCATCTCCTCGTCCTGCCGGTCGATCTCCGTGGCCAGGTTGAAGAGCCCTTCCGTGCGGACGAAGAACCCGTCCGCCGCCAGCCCGTCCCCCGGCACCAGCTCGACGGCTTCGCTGAGCCCGGAATGCGCCTGCTCCACCGTCGCAAAGCGCAGGTCGTCGGACCCACCCTCGGGGTTGAAACCCAGCCGCACCGCGAGCGCCTCCAGCAGCGTGCTCTTGCCCGTTCCGTTCTCGCCCGCGAAGAAGGTTACGCCGTCCTCCAGCAGCCCCAGCTCATCCAGCCCCCGCACGGCCGGAAGCGAGAACGGGTAGCGGCTGAACGACGGCACCTGCTCCCGCCGCAGCCGCAGCGCCCGGACGAAGGGAATCTCCTTGCGCGGCATCGATCACATCCGGCGTCTCGTGAAGGAGGATGGATGGCCCCAAGGATATGTCTTCGCGCGCCGGGTGGGGAGGCCCGGAATGCTGGCACCTCCCCTTGTCCCCTTGTCCCCCTGTCCCCCTGTCCCCTTGTCCCCCTGTCCCCCTGTCCCCTTGTCCCCTTGTCCCCTTGTCCCCTTGTCCCCTTGTCCCTTGTCCCCTTGTCCCCTTGTCCCCTTGTCCCCTTGTCCCCCCTACGACAAAACCCCGCCTCCTCTCGCGAAGAGCCGGGGCCTGCCGTGCGAACGGGACGATCAGGGATTCAGCCAGTAGCTCACCTTGACGAGGAACACGTTGTCCGGCGCCGCCCCGAACAGCCCCTCCGCGTCCCGCCGCAGCGCGAAGTCTCCGTAGGGCTGCTCGTCCCGGCGCGTCTGCTGCCAGGCCAGGTACATGGTGGAACCCGGCCGCCACTCCCACCGCAGCACCGCGTTCCCCCGCAGGCTGCGGAAGTTGAAGTCGGGCTCCACCACCGGGAACGAGAGCGCGCCCTCGCCGCGGCCGTTGGGGTAGACGCGCCCGTCCACCACCTCGCCCACGTCCCGGCCGTAGACCAGGAAGTCGAACGACCGCGGCCGCGCCAGCTCCATCGGCGCGCCAAAGTCGCCGCTGGCGATGAACGGCTGCGCGAACACCTGCAGCGACAGTCCCGGCGTGAAGGTGTAGTTCAGGCGCGCCTCCAGCACCGCCGTGGTCTGCTCCAGCGGCGCGAAAACGTAGCGTCGGCCGAAGGTGCTGGCCGCCGCGGGGTCGGGCACCGCCATCAGGTACTGCGCCGCCTGGTCCGCCCAGTTGTACGACGCGCCGAGTGACACGTCCCAGTTGGGGGCGGGGCGCATCAGCAGCTGCGCAAAGACCCGCGCGTCCTCGCCGCCCGCGTCGTCGCGCTGCACCGAGCCGCCCGCCTCCAGCACCAGCGGCTTGCGCGGGTCCGACACCACGAACGGCGAGAACGAGACGAACCCCGGCCGGCGCGCCCCCGGCCCGCCGCGCGTCAGGCGGTCGTCCAGGGTTCCGGCGAGGGAGAAATTGAGGTTCGCCCCTACCATCCAGTAGTTCAGGAACTGTACGTTGCCGCCGGAGAAGATCCGGTTGGAGATGTTCTCCCACCCGTAGTTGTGCTCCACCAGCGCCACGCCGAACGCGGAGTAGCGGCGGAACAGCTTGCCCGGCCGCGTCTCGCTGTAGCTGCCTCCCAGCTCCACGTCCAGGCGGTCCGCGCGGCGCTGAAAGCCCAGGTCGCTCACCTCGTACCCCGGGCTGATGGTGTTCACCCGGCCGTTCACGTTCCAGTGGCGGCCAATGCGCCGGCTGAGCGCCAGCGCACCCGCGAATCCCGCCAGCGACGTGAGCGCCGAGTCCAGCCGCAGGTGGTCCGCGTCCGGGCGCTGGAAGTAGTGGTACGGCAGCCGCTGGGTGGCGATGATGACCGGGCGGTCGCCGCGCACGTGGGTCCCCGCCAGGAACCCGTTCAGGGTCCAGGTGCGTTGCGCCCACTGGTGGAACACGTCTACCCCCGCCGAGTACGCCGCGGAGCGCAGCGACTGCGACAGGGCGTCGGTGTCCAGGTCCCGGTTCACCGCGCCCACGAAGCCGCCCACCGCCGTCTGCCCGGCACGGCTCTCCCGCCGCGCCCGGCCCACGAAGTAGTTGGTCAGCGGCTCCGCCGTCGTGCTGCCGTCCTCACCCCCCGGCGTGCGGAACCGGGCCGTTTCACGCCGGGTCACCGCGTCCAGGATGCCGATGGACCATCCGCCCTGCGTGCGGCCGGACAGCTTCACCGCCCCCAGGATGCGCGTGGCGTCGGGCACGTCGCGCGCCGCGAACGGCGGGGCCAGCGTGGGCCGACGGCCGATGCGGCGGGAGTAGAACACGTTGTTGGTCCCGTCGCCGCCAAACCGGAAGATCTCCGCCCCCTCCACGAAGAACGGGCGCTTCTCGGGAAAAAAGGTCTCGAACGCCGACAGGTTCACCACCGCCGGGTCCACCTCCACCTGCCCGAAGTCCGGGTTCACGGTGGCGTCCAGCGTGAGGTTGCTGGTCACCCGGTATTTCAGGTCCAGCCCTGCGTCCATCCCGTACTCGCGCTCCTCGCGAAACGGATTGCCGCGGCGGTCCACGTGCTCCGCCCGGGTCACAGCGTACGGCATCACCTCCAGCCGCTTGCCCGTGGGGATGCGCTCCAGCCCGGCCAGGTGGCCGAAGCGGGGGATGCCGCCCGGCTGCTCGCGCGGGGTGAACGACCAGACGGAGAACTCCTGGTTCCGGGCGATCTGCCGCTCCACCTGCATTCCCCACGTCTGTATCGCCTCGGCGCTGAAGCGCAGCTGACTGAAGGGGATGCGCATCTCCGCCACCCAGCCGGAGTCGGTCACGGTGGTCTCGGCCTCCCACACCGGGTCCCACGAGTCGTCCTCGTCGTTGGGCGAGCGCGTCTGATCGCGCCGTACCCCGTGGGGGTTGATCTCGAACCCGAACGCCGTGCGGTGGTCGTGGTTGCTGTCCAGGATCACCGTCAGCCAGTCGGAGGCCTGCATCCGCATGTCGCGCCTGCCCAGCCGCGAAGTGACCGGGTGCCGGTCGTGCAGCACCGCCCCGATGTACAGCGCCTGGTCGTCGTACAGGACGCGCAGCTCCGTCCGCTCGGTGGCGGGCTGCCCCTCTTGCGGGTCCAGCTGGCGAAAGCCGGTGATCGGCGTCGCCGCCTGCCACGCGGTGTCGTCCAGCGCGCCGTCGATGCGGATGGGCTGCGTGGTTCGCGTGGCCATGGCCCGCGGCAGATCGGGATCCTCGGCCTGCTGCGCCGCGGCGGGGGCGGCGGCACACGCCAGGACCAGGGAAAGGGCGAGCTTCTTCATGCGGGGGTACGGCTGAGGTCGATGGATGCCGGCGGCACGGACGGATCGATCCATGAGATGCCCCCGGCGGCCGAAAGGTTTGTCCCGTGGACGGACGATTCCGGTGCGGGATGAGGAGCGACGGCGAAGAAGACTTCGGAACTGACTGCTAATTTCTCAGCATGTGCTAGTGTACTAGCATAGACCCCGACGGTCAAGATTCTCCTCGCCGGCTCCCCGCGGTGCGCTGAGCCGTTCCCGCGATCGTCGCGCCGAGGACGGGAAAGAGAGAAAGGACGCGGATGACCGGCCGTCGTCCGCGTCCTCAATAGTGATTCCGGAGCGATCCACGCGTTGCGAGGAGAGTCCCCTCCGCGTAGCGCTCCCCGGCACACGGGGTCCGCGGAGGCGTTGGTCCACGCCTCGCTGGCGCAACCCCGACCGCGCGTTCGCCCTCCTCGCCCAAGGCGTCGGAGCCCGCGAGAGCGCCGCGCCGGACCCTGCGGATCGAGCGGCGTCTTCGCCCGCTACCGCGGCGACCGGCGCATGGCCCCGCTCCTCCCCCGCACCGGCATCCCGGCGAGCCGGTAGATCCGCCGGACGAGGGGGAGGATCGCTACGCGGCCCTGCTGGCGGCGGCCACGTACGCTTCTGTCGATCGGCACGCCATGCCAGAAGCGCTCGTCCGGCAGGTGGCTGGCGAGCGCTCACCGCTCGCGTGGACGTGGGGAGGGTGGGGGCGCCGGGCCGAGAGGTCGGGCCGAGTCCGACGTCAGCGCCAGCCCCGATCGCCGCCTCCGCGCCTGCGGATGCGAGGCCAGGCCAGGCCAGGCCAACGCAAAAAGCCCCGGCTCCTCTTGCGAGGAGCCGGGGCTCTTGCCTTGAACAACGCAAACGGAGGCGGAGGGACTCGAACCCCCAAAGGCTTGCGCCCGCCGCATTTCGAGTGCGGTGCCTTACCAGTTAGACTACGCCTCCAACGATCTTTCCGACACACAGTCGGGACGGCCGGATTTGAACCGGCGACCCCTCGCTCCCGAAGCGAGTGCTCTACCGGGCTGAGCCACGTCCCGAAACTTCCCACGGAGCGGACCGGGTGGGATTCGAACCCACGAGGGCTGTTAACCCCACACGATT
>JAHWJJ010000259.1 GCA_019348475.1 Gemmatimonadota bacterium
GGAAACAGAGGCACAGAGAGGAAGTCGAGGACGGAAAAAAGGGGCTGTAGTGCGCCTGTGCGGGAGACGGGAGCGGGGTCGGGCAACAGCCTCGGGCGCACGCGGTGAGCCCGCGGCCCTTGCCGGGGCTCGTTTCGTGCGCCACCATACGGATTCGCACGCAGCTCAACCCGCCGCTCTCCCGATGACCAAGAGAATCTCGAACCGCCTTCTGGCGGTCCTTCTCCTCCTTGCCGCCGTGCCGGTCGCGGCGCAGGCGCAGCAGAGCCGCGTCCGCGCGCTGGAGGTGGGCGACACCGTGCGCGTCATCACGCCGGACCAGGGGGAGGGCCCGTTCACGGGCGTGCTGACCGCCTACGAGTGGCAGGGGCTCACCGTGCGCCAGCGCGGCACCGGGGTGGAGCGGACGATCCCCTTTGCCGACGTGCGCGGGCTGGCGCGGAGCCTGGGGGTGCGCCGCGAGCACACCGCCTGGCGCGGCGCCCGCATGGGCGCCTTCTCGCTGGGCGCGGCGGGGCTGGTGAGCGGCCCCCTCATCGCCACCTCCCAATCGGGCGACCGGTGGGAGCTCGCCGGCACCACCGCACTCACCGCGGCGAGCGGGCTCGTGCTGGGGGGCGCCATCGGGGGGGCGCTTGGGTGGGCGCTGGCGCGCGAGGAGTGGCAGGAGTTCCAGACCCCCGCCGCCGCCCATGTGAGCGTGTACCCCGGCGGCGCTACGATCGTAGGCGTCTCACTCCGCACCCGCTGACCTGGAGGGCAGCCGGGCGAGCCGAGCGAGTAAACTCGCTGCAACGACAGCACCAAGTCCACCTGCGCGGACTCGGGGGCGAGATCCGTGCGGCGGTTCGGCAGCGGGGCCAATGTGGGCCTCCCGCACCAATCCCGCGCTCGGAGCCTGCGAAGGCAGGCTTCCCGCGGTCGTTGCAGCGGTTCAACCGCCCGAACCAAGGAGGGGCGCCCACCCGGGCGCCCCTCTTCACATCAAATCCACATCACCCGCGCCCGCCCATCAGCAGCCCGCGTTGGGGTTGCGGTCGCACTCTGACTGCGGGAACGGCAGGAACTCGGTAGACGGACGCTCCGACGTGAAGGCCCGCAGCCGCCGCAGGTCGTCCCACCGGAGCCCCAGGTTGAAGAGTTCATAGCGCCGTTCGTACAGGATCTGCGCGAACACCTCCGCCGGAGTGTCCAGCTCTTGAGCGGCCAGCGGTGCAAGGCACCCCACCGGCTCGGTGGCCGAGGTGGTGCACTCGCCGCTCGTGCTGCGGCCCTGCGAGCGCACCTGGTTGATCAGGGTGGCCGCGGCGGGAAGGTTCCCCAGGCGCGCGTGCGCCTCCGCCTGGATCAGGCGCATCTCGTCCGGCAGGTACACCGGGATCGGGTCGTTGCGAGAGCCGCCGTACGCCCGGAAGCTGAAGGCGCTGTCCGGAGTTCCCGCGGTAGAGTTGGCCGCCGAAGGGGCGCGGTCCGCCCAGAAAGTGGGGCGGGCGTCGCCCGCCTGCGCATCGGTGAAGAACTCCTTGCGGGCACCGACGTAGCGGAGCTGGCCCAGCGACATGTACTGGAACAGCGGGTTGATCTGCGTGGCCGGGAACTGGAACAGGCTCAGCGGTGCCGTCAGCGGCACGCGCCCGGCGGCTTCCAGCGCCTGACTGTAGCGCCCGTCGAAAAGGTAATAGCGGGCCAGCATCGCATTGATCGTGTTGGGCAGGTTGAGGCCGCTGTTCGCGCCTGCGCTGGTGTCCAGCACACGCGCGCGGAACGCCCCCAGCTCTGCGGCGGTGAGCGTGCCCACATCGGCGCGCGCCCGCTCCAGCAGCGCGATCACGGTGTCGCGCGCGTCTTCACGCGAGACCGGCCGCGCGCCCGCGGAATCGAAGCGCACCGGCATCCGCTCGTACTGCTGGGTCAGGTAGCCGAGCGCCATCGCCTCCAGAAGCTGGCTGAGGGCCGAAATTCCGGTCCGCTGCGCCCGGCTGATTCCGGCGATCTGCGCGGAGCTCTGCCGGACCAGCTGCGCTGAGCGCGAAATGCGAAAGGTCGCGGCGAACGGGTCTGCCACCACGCCAAACGTGGGGTCCGGCGTGCCGCGCACCAGCGACACGTCCGCGGCGAGGGCGGCCGGGCGCGTGCTCCACTGGTCCGTCACCAGCTGGGGCGCACGCACGAACACCAGGAAGTTGTCCGCGAACTGCGACTGCAGCCCGGCAACCGTGGTAAGGAGAAGCTCCGCGTCGCTGAGGACCTCCTCCTCGAGGGGACCGTTGGGGTTGACCAGGTCCAGGTCGCACCCTGCGGCCGCGAGCGCGAGTGCGGCCACGGCAACCCCCCGCCACCCGCGGCGGGAGCTGCTCGTTCCGTGGGTAGAGTTCATCATCGCTTTAGAAGTTGAAGTCGAGGCCCACCACGAAGGTGCGCGGGATGGGAGTCGTCGCGAAGTCGACGCCGCGCGACACCGTGCTGGCGGCGAACAGGTTGATCTCCGGGTCGATCCCCGAGTAGTCGGTCCACGTGTGCAGGTTGCGGCCGGACACGCGTACCCCCAGGTCGCTGGCGCCGAAGCGGCGAACCCACGGAGCGTCGAAGCGGTACTGCAGCGACACCTCCCGCAGCTTCACGAAGGAGCCGTCCTCGATGAACTCCTCGAACAGGAGGTTCCGCTCCGTGTTGCGCACAAAGGTACCCGCGATGGTGTCGCCGCGGGCCTCGACACCGGCGTTGGGCGACGAGCCGAAGAAGTCCGAGCTGCGGCGGGAGAAGTTGGCCACGTCGTTGCCGAAGCGGCCGTCCAGCAGCACGCCCACCTCCACGCCGCGGATGTTGAAGTTGTTCAGCAGCGAGGCGGTGAAGTCCGGGTTCGGATCGCCGATGATCTCGCGGCGGATGGTGATCACCCTCGCGCCGTTCACCATCGCCGTGTCGCGCGCGGCGATCGGGGTGCGGGTCGCCCCCAGGTTTAGCGGCTTCCCCTGCGCGTCGCGCGGGTACACGCGGCCGTAGAACACGCCGATCGGCTGCCCCTCGATCACCGCGTTCAGGTAATCGAAAGTCAGGGTGTCCGAAGCCTGGTTGAGCTTCTCGATCTGGTTGCGGTTGCGCGCGAAGATGAATCGGCTGTTCCACCGGAAGTTGTCGCGCTGCACCGGCACCGCCGAAAGGGTAAGCTCCACCCCCTTGTTGCTCAGCTCGCCGATGTTGCGGAACTGCGACGAGAAGCCGCTGGTCAGGGCGAGCGGCACAGAAAGGACCAGGTCCGTCGTGCGCTTGTCGTAGTACGTCACTTCGGCCGCCAGGCGGTCGTCAAAGAACCCGGCGTCGGCGCCGAACTCGAACTCGCGCTGGCGCTCCGGCTTCAGCTCCAGGTTCTGCTGCAGCGTGGACGGGCGCAGGCCGGCCCGGCCGCCGAAGAGCACGTTGTTGTAGGTGACCTGGTTCAGGTACTCGCTGGGCGGCTGGCCACCCGTCTGCCCGTAGGCGCCACGCAGGCGCAGCGAGCTGAACACGTCGCCGAAGCGGCTGTCCGCGAAGCCCGGCTGGTCGTCCACCACCCACGACGCGCTCAGGCGCGGGAAGGCCTGGTAGCGCTCGTCGGCACCGAACGCGGAGGAGCCTTCCACGTTCACGCCCGCCGTGAGGAAGAGGCGGTCCGCGATGGAGAGGCGCTCTTGCAGGTAGCCGCCCACCGTGCGCAGCTCCACGATCCCCTGCGAGGCCGTCTGCGTCACGCCCACCAGCGTCTCGAAGCCGGGGGTGATATCGGACACGGCCGCGCGGATCGTGTTGGTGCGGTCGTCGGTGTAGCGGAACCCGGCGGTGCTGGAAAGCTCCAGCATCGGCGACAGGCGCGACTCCAGCGTCGCCGTCAGGTCGTTGTTGAAACGGCGCACCGAGCGCACGGGCGTCTGCAGCGACCCGGTGAAGGCGGCCGAGGTGGCGCCGCGGGGCTGCAGGTAGGTGTCCTCCTCGCGGCCGTCATCCAGCCCCGCCAGGTAGGTCAGCGTCAGGTTCTTGATCGGGGTGGCCGTCAGCTGCACGTTCCCCAGGAAGCGCGTCACGTCCAGCTGCGCCGTCCAGTTCTGGATGACGTCCAGCGGGTTCGTCCCGATGATCGGTGAGTACGCCAGGCGGGCGTTCGCCGAGTCGAAGCGGAACGGGTCGTAGAAGGTCGGAGTGAAGAGGATGGTGGTGAGCACGCCCTGAATCTGCTCGCCCTCCGGCACCAGGTTGGTGCGGGTGCGCAGGTAGCTCCCGCTGACACCCACCTCCAGCCAGCGGGAAAGCCGCTGGTTGACGCGCGCGCGCCCGCCGTAGCGATTGTACCCGGTGGAGCGGATCACGCCCTCCTCGTCCGTCCAGTTGCCGGACAGGTAGTACGTGGTCCCCTCGGTGCCTCCGGATACGGAAAGCTGGTTCTTGGTGCCGTAGCCGGTCTGGAACACCTGGTCCTGGTAGTCGAGCCGGATGGTGTCCTGCCCGCGCCGTGGCCCCAGCGTCGGAAGCGCGGCGATGTCCGCCTGCCCGATCTTCGGCTCCATGTTCAGGGGGAAGTACCCGGGCGTGCGCACCGCCTGCATCTCGGTGTTGAAGCTGACCCGCGGAGCGCCCTGGCGCCCGCGCCGCGTGAAGATCTGGATGACGCCGCTGTTGGCGCGCGACCCGTACAGCGCGGCCGCCGCGGCGCCCTTCAGCACCTCCACCCGCTCGATGTCCTCGGGCGAGATGTCCGAGAGGCGGTTGGAGAGCGCCGTGCTGCCGCGGGTGGCGTTGGAGCCGAGCCCGACAAGCGCCTCGTTGTTGTTGTCCACGATCACGCCGTCCACCACGATCAGCGGCTCGGCGTTCCCCAGGATGGTGTTGGTGCCGCGCAGGCGGATGCTGGTGCCGCCGCCCGGCTGCCCGGAGGTCTCGTTGATCTCGGCCCCCGCGATGCGCCCCTGGAGCGCCTGGTCCACCGAGGTGGCCGCCGGCGCCTCGCGAACTTCCTCGCCGGACACGCTCGACACCGCGTTCCCCACCTCGCGGCGGGTGGCGGGTGCGCCGGTGCCGGTCACGACCAGCTCGCCCAGCTGAAGCGCGGCGGTACGCAGCGCTACCGCGTCCACCGTCACCTCGCGCGCCGAGCCGAGCGTCACGGGCCGGCTGACCGCGGCCCGGCCGATGCGGGTGAACTGAAGGTTGTACGTGCCCGCGGCCACCCGGGCGCGAAGGGTGAACCGGCCCGCTGCGTCGGTCAACGCGCGCGGCCCCGCGTCGGTGCCGGTGCGCAGCTGCACCGTGGCATCGGAGAGGGGCTGGCGTGTGTCTGCATCCACCACGGTGCCGGTAAGCACGTAGGTCGGGTCCTGCGCCATCGCGGTGCGGGGGAGAGCTCCCCCCGCCGCGAGCAGCAGGGCCGCGCCGATGTACCGGCGCAGACAGGGTAGGCGCATCAACGGTCTCCTGCGTGTGGGTTGAATTCGCCCGCGTGCGGGCGTGTGCCGGACCGCGGAGCGGTGCCGGGCGCAACGGGTGGGGTACGGCGACTGTTCTACTTTCTACGGCAATGCGCCGAAGTGCGCAAGAGCTTGCCAGCATTAAGCATCCGCCGTCATCCCCGCAGCGGCCTCGCGACCATGATGCCGGTGGCGTTGCGGATGGCAGCCACGTACTCTGGCAGCGTGCGGCGGCTCACCTCCACCGCCCCGCCGGAGAGCGGTGCGTGCAGCACGCGCATCACCCCCGCGCGGTCACGGTACGCGAACCCCGTGTGCGTCGCGTCCAGCCCCGCGATGCGCGTGGCGAAGGCGAGCACGTCGCCCGTCTGGATGCGGTGCTGTACCGCCGCGATCCGGCCGGTGGGGATCACGACGCGGCGCATGGAGTCCAGCGCCCGCTCGCGCTCGGCGATGGCCTGGAAGGTGGCGTCGTCGCGCAGGGCGGGGTAGCTGGAGCGGTGCTCGGTCATGAAGCGCAGCGGGCGCTCGTCGCGGGTGCCGCCCAGTTCCGTGCCCAGGTCGCGCAGCAGGCCGCGGCGGGCGTTGTCCTCGATCCATTCGCTGAAGTAGTGGAGGCGGCTGGCGTACCCGCTCCTCACGCCGCCGCGGTAGCGCATCCGCTCCACCTCGCGGGCGAAGTCGCTCCACCGGCCCTGCCCGCGGGCCGCGCGCGCCACCGCCAGGCACCCCTCCACCAGCAGCACGCAGTCGAAGCGCGACAGGTCCAGCGTGAGCGGCTCGCTGCGCGGGTCGCCTCCCTCCTTGGCGTACGCGTCCAGCATCCCGGCCACGTACGGCGAGCCCAGCGACAGCTCCCCCACGCGCGCCGCGGCACGCCCCAGCGGCATGCGCGGCGCCGTGAGTCCGTCCGCGCGCAGGGTGCGTACCCAGCTCGCCAGCCGCGCGCGGTCGTCGGTGTCCGCGAGCGCCGTCGCGGAGCCGAGCAGCGGGTTCGCCACCAGCGCTCCCGCCGCCATCGTCGCGCGCCGCAGCATCTCGCGGCGGCCGATCAGGTCATGCGAATCGTTCATGGTTTCGTGCGGCGGAAAGGCGAAACTGCGGTTCACACAGAGACACGGAGACACAGAGGAAGAACTTCAAAAGGAGTTCTCTGTGCCGTTCAATCTTCATCGTCGTCGGGGCCTGCTTCGAGCACCGAGCGCAGCAGGTAGTCGAGCCGGTCCAGCCGCTCGCGCTCGGAGCGGAGCTCCAGGAGGCGCTGCTGCCACGCGGGGTCCACGCGGATCGCCTGA
>JAHWJJ010000260.1 GCA_019348475.1 Gemmatimonadota bacterium
TCTACCCGCTTTCGCGTGGGCAGCGTCGCCATGGCGCTCACCTCCGCGGCGGCCGGGCTGCTGCCCGAGCGCGGGCGCCTGGACCTGGACGCGCCCGTGCGCACCTACGTTCCGGAATTCCCCGAAAAGCGCTGGCCCGTGACCACGCGCCAGCTGCTGGGGCACACCGCCGGCATCCGCGACTACCAGGCGGAGGCGGAGGTGCTCACCAGCCGGCGGTGCAACGACGTGCGCGAGGGGCTGGACATCTTCGCGGCCGATTCGCTCCGCTTTCGGCCGGGAACGCGGTACGGCTACACCAGCTTTGCCTACGCGCTTGCCAGCGCGGCGATGCAGGCGGCCGCGGGCGAGCCGTTCGCGGCGTTCATGCGGCGCGAGGTGTTTGCCCCGCTGGGGATGGACCGCACCCTTCCCGAGCCGCTGGGCGAGCTCCCCGAGCGGGCCACGCCGTACCTGCGCTTCAACGGGATGACGCCGGCGCCGCACGACGACGACAGCTGCGTTCTCGCGGGCGGCGGCTTTCTCTCCACCCCGTCCGACCTGGTGCGCTTCGGCTTCGGGATGCTGGACGGCACGCTGCTGCGCCCGGAGACCGTGCGCATGCTGTGGACGCCGCTCCAGCTGGAATCCGGCGAATCGACCCGCTACGGCCTGGGGTGGTTCATCCGCGCGGTGCGCCTGGCCGCCGACGCTCCCGCCGTGCCGATGATGGGCCACGGGGGCAGCTCGGTGGGCGGCACCACGTCGTTCATGGTCTTTCCGGAGCAGCGGGTGGTCGTGGCCGTGACCACCAACGTGAGCGGCGCCGACACGGCCGCCATCGCCGCCCGCCTGGCGCAGGCGTTCATCGCGCCCCCCATCCCCTGACGGCACCTCGCCAGCCCTGATCGTACGACCGGAGCTTTCTCTCGTGCACGTCCGAATACGCGGACGTGCAGGTGGCCGGGGGCGTGCTGCGGCTCCCGGTGCGCGGCCATGCCTCCGTCCGCTCCCGCGGTGTGGGGCGCGCCCTGGCAACCGGCGCCACCTCCACGTTCACCGTCCACCACCAGGACGTGCGGCCCGCCGGCGGCGGGTAGACACCACGCCTGCGACTGCTGCGGCGAGGGTGAGCGGCATTCCCTGCAGCGGGTCCGGGACGAACGCCTGGTACTTGCAGGCGCGCCGGAACCGCGCGGGAGCGTAGAGGGTGGGATCGTGCTCCCACGTAAGCGTCAATCGCCGGCCGGGCATGGCACACGTTCGCTGGCGTGCAGACAGTACTGGCCCAGGGTTGCCCTGCGCCGCAACCTTAGTAAAGGATGTCCGATATCCTTAACTAAGGCTCCCTTCAGGAAGGGATCAGCAAGGGACTTGGCGCACCCCCAAACACCAGGAGCGGCATTCTCCCGACGCCCTGCTCTTCAATGCTCGCGTGCGGCGCCCCCTCTATTGGCCTGCGGCGCGGCTCTCCGGGGGGACGCGTCGTCTGCTTTTTTTCTGGACGTTTCGCGGTCACGAGCAGCGGATGTGCGGCCGGGGGGACGTTTCAGCGCCACGGTGCCGGCCAGCACCTCGGTACGTGCCTCTCCGAGACCACGAACCAGCACGATCTGGTAGGTGCCTTCGAGAAGCGAGTCGCCGAGGATGCGCGCCAGGGGTGCCCGGTTCCGCATCTCCAGTGGCTCATACTCCGCATGCGGGGACAGCGTGAGGCGGGCGAACGTAGAATCATAGCACCGGGGCCGGTCCGCCATTTGCCCACCCCCGACCCGCAGCCGCTACATCATCGGCAGGCGCGGCCGCAACGTGGGAGGGGAGCGATTCTCTTCTTGTGAGATTACCGCCAACGTTGCCGATATCCGGCTGGGAAGCCAGCGGCATCCAGCGCCAGTGAACCGCATGCGAACCGCAGCTGTTTTCACCCTCTCGATTCTGCTCGCCGGCCCTTCTGTTCTGCACGCCCAGGCGGAAGTGCCGCTCTGGCGGGTGGAGGCGGTCGCTCGCGCGGGCGCGGGGGACGGGCCGGGCGCGCTCACGTACGTGTCCGACGTCACCATCGGCCGCGACGGAACGCTGTACGTCGCGCAGCCACGGGAGAAGGTGGTAAAGACCTACACCCCGGCGGGGCGCTACCTGCGGTCCATCGGCAGGGAGGGCGCGGGGCCGGGCGAGTTCGAGTCGCCGGGCTCGCTGGGCTGGCGGGGCGATACCCTGTGGGTGACGGACCCGGCGCAGACGCGGATCAGCCTGTTCCGGCCCGACGGCACGTTCCTGCGCGCCATCACCTTCTCCCACGCATCACAAGTAACGGAGGGGCGGACGCAGATCCCCGCGTACCTGCTCGCGGACGGATCGGTACTCGGCTGGTGGCAGGTGCCTCTGCAGCTGCTCTCGCAGGGAAGGGTCGTCAGCAGCCCCATGGTGCGCTTCACCGCGCGGGGAGAGCCGATCGGCGTGATCGGGCGCCGCGAAAGCCGCAACGAGTTCGGGGAACTGGCGGAGGGAAACAGCCGCACGTACTTCCCGCAGAAGTTCACCGACACGCCGCTGGAGGCGGTGGCGCCGGACGGCTCCAGCATCGTGATCGTCCGCCGCGACGCCGCCACCTCGCCCGCGCGGACGGTGTTCTCCGTGCAGCGGATGGACGCGTCGGGGCGGGTGACGCTCTCCCGCAATTATTCGTATCGCCCCATCCCCCTCTCGTCCGGCGCGGTGGACCGCGCCCTGGACGAGCACGTGCGCGGGCTGGGGCAGACGCGCATCCGCACGCCGGAAGCGGCTGTGCTGCGCCGGCAGCTGCGGCGGCACCTGTATCGCCCGCGCTTCCTTCCACCCGTCACGGCGCTGGTGCTGGGGCGCGACGGCACCATCTGGCTGCGGCGCGAGGAGTTAGGGCGTTCGATGGCGTGGTGGCACGTGCTGGACCCCAGCGGCCGGATCGTCGGCCGGGCGTGGGTACCGGCCACGCTGGACGTGCGATACGCCGACCGTGCGCAGATCTGGGGGGTGGAGATGGACGAGTTCGACGTCCCCACGCTGGTGCGGTTCAGGATCGTGCCTTCCCCGTGACGGCCGTGGCCGCCACACGGGGCGTGTGCGGCCTGATCCTACGCGCCTGCGTCGGGGGCGTCCGTGTCCGCACCGCCGCCGGACGGAGTCCCTTCCTCCGCCACCCCCACGTCCGCCTCGTCGCTTTCGCCGTCCCAGCGGCTGGCCACGGCCTGGGCCTGCAGGCCGTGCTCGCGCAGCCAGCGCACCACGGGCTCGCGGTATCCGTGCGTCACCCACACGCACTCCGCGCCCGTCGCGGCGATGGCGGCCAGCAGCGACGGCCAGTCCACGTGGTCGCTGAGGACGAAGCCGCGGTCCACCGAGCGGCGCCGGCGGTGGCCGCGCACCCGCATCCACCCGCTGGCGAACGCCGTTGACGCGTTGCCGAAGCGCCGCATCCACGGCGTGCCGTGCGCGGACGGCGGCGCCACCACCATCGCGCCCGCCCAGTCGTGGCCGCGCGGCTCCTCCATCGGGTTGCGCGTGGGGGGCATGGCGACCCCCGTCGCGCGGTAGTCCGCCGTCAGCCGCTCCACCGCGCCGTGGGCGTAGATGGGGCCGATGGAGGCGTCGATCCCCGCCAGCAGCCGCTGCGCCTTGCCGAGGGCGTAGCCAAAGAGGAGCGACGCGCGCCCCTCCGCCGCGTTGCGCCGCCACCACGCGTCGATGCCGTCGAACACCTCGCGGTCCGGGCGCCAGCGGTAGATGGGGAGGCCGAAGGTGGACTCGGTCACGAAGGTGTGGCAGCGCACGGGCTCGTACGGGGTGCAGGTGGGGTCCGCCTCCGTCTTGTAGTCGCCAGAGACCACCCACACCTCGCCCCGGTGCTCCACCCGCACCTGCGCGCTTCCCAGCACGTGGCCGGCCGGGTGCAGCGACACGCGCACGCCGTTCATCTCCACCGCTTCACCGAACGCCACCGAGCGGATGCGCGCGTCCGGGCCCAGGCGGGTGCGCAGCACGCGTTCGCCCTCGCGCGAGCCCAGGTACGCGCGCGAGCCCCAGCGGGCGTGGTCGCCGTGCGCGTGCGTGATGACGGCGCGGTCCACCGGCAGCCAGGGATCCACGTAGAAGTCCCCCGCCTCGCAGTACAGCCCGCGTTCGGTGGAGCGCAGCAGCATGGTCTCTCGGAGAGGTCGGGAGATAAAGACGGACCGCGAACGTTCAGGGAACGTGCCGCGGGGAAGGCGGCACGCTCGGCCCGCCAGGCAGGTGTCACCCCCCCATTGAGTCGCTACCAGGAATATCCTTGCCCGGCTGCTATCCCGTTCATCGTGGTTCTTTGTGCATTCGAGCCCGAAACGGCGTCTCACGCGGAGGGCGCGGAGGGCGCGGAGGGAGGGAGGACGCGGAGAACCGCATCCACATCTGTTCTCCGCGTCCTCGTGAGACCCGCGGTAGAACTCTCACTGCATGCACGGCAAACCGTGGGAATGGGTATCGGGATCAACGCGCGACGAGGGCGGCGGACCGCATCGGCCCGCCGCCCTCGTCCGTTCTGGGCACGTTTCAGCGCGCCGCCGTCTGCACACCGGCAACCGCTGCGTGCGCGTCCTGCATGCGCCCGGTGCGGGTGATGCCCTCCCACCCGCAGCGGGGGCACCAGCGCTTCTGCAGGGTGCCCAGCATCAGCTTCGACATCATCCGTCCCGCCACCCCCATGCGCACGGGCAGCGTCTCCGCGTCGCAGCCGTCGCAGGTGCGCTCCGCGGAAAAGATCAGGTAGCACATGGCCACGGCCAGCAGCAGCTTGCCGATGAACGCCAGGAAGAAGAACGCCAGCCAGGTGAACAGCATCGGGTACCGCGGGACAGCGGGTCACACAAAAAGCGAGCGGGGACGGGCGGATGGCCTCCTGCGCATCGGCCGTGCCGCATCGTTCCGGTACGCTCCCACGGCCGGTTCGTTCCCGTAGCAGCCGGGTATCAGCCGGAGGGAGGGAGACGCCGCGGGGCCGGGGTCAAGCTGCCCGCCGAGCACCCCCCATCCCCGGCCCTTCCCCCACAAACTGCGTGGGGGAAGGGAGAACTTCGACCGCGTGAGGCCGAGGTCGAGTGGTGCGGCCACTGCCCCTCCCGCTTGTCGCGCCTCCCGTTCCTGCACGTCACGCCGGCCGCCCACCACCCCCGGCCCCTCCCCCGCAAACTGCGCGGGGGAGGGGAGAACCCGTCGGCCTTCCGCGCACCCCCGCACCTCCGCACCTCCGCACCCCCGTACCTCCGCACCTCCGCACTCACGCACCTCCGCACTCACGCACTCACGTACTCACGCACCTCGCCGCCCCGCACTTTCGCACTTTCGCACTTTCGCACTTTCGCACTTTCGCACTATCTTCCCGCACATGACTGAACGCCCATTTAACGAAGGCCGCGAGCAGCGCCGCCGCGCCATCCTGGAGTCTGCGGTGCGGGTGTTCGCGGAGCACGGCTTCTTTGCGGCGCGCATCCGCGACATCGCCGCGGGGGCGGGGGTGGCCGAGGGGACCATCTACCTGTACTTCGAGGGCAAAGACGACCTGCTGCTAACCGCCTTTCGCGAAAAGGTGAACGAGTTCGTGGCGTCCGTGGGCGACGTGATGGAGTCGGCGCTGCCCTTCGAGGAGCGGCTGGCGCGGTTCGTCCAGCTGCAGTTCGAAAGCATCGAGGCAGAGCCGCAGCTGGCCACCGTGCTCCTTCTGGAATCCCGCCAGAGCAGCAAGTTCTACGGCGGCGCGGTGCGCGACGTGTTACGCACCTACGCGCAGGCCATCGACACCCTGCTGGCCGGCGGCGTGCAGCGCGGCGAGGTGCACCCGGGCACGGACGTCCCGCTGGTGCGGCGGATGCTGATCGGCGCGCTGGAAGAGGTGGAACTGGAGTGGCTGCTGGGCGAGCGCACCCGCCCGCTGACCCCCGCGGCCCCGCGCTTCGCCGCCGTCTTCTACCGCGGCATCGCCGGCGGGGGATGAGCGCTGGACAGGCTGAGCCGCGGACACTAGGTTGTGCGCCTGCCCGCGCGAGGTCGGGCAAAGGCACCGGAACCAGCCCGCGCCGCGGGCGTGGCAGAGCAGAACGAGCATGGCTGACCTGAACGTCCAGCGCACCACCACGCACGAGGTGGTCGAAGAAGACTACGAGAACTGGGAGATCGCCCTGTGGCTGCTGGGCATTCTGGCCATCCCCGGCGTGCCGATCATCATGGTGGTGCTGCTGACGCCCTGGAGCGGCCTGTAGGCCGGTCCGTCGCCGTTCGGCGGAGGCCCCCGCGCGTCAGTGGACGCGCGGGGGCCTTCTCGCGTGGGACGCGCCGCGCCGCCCGGCCGCCGGTGGCCGGGCGGCACGCGGATTGATCCACTCCCGGGTCCGGCGGCCGCGGTGGACCGCCGGATGCCTCCCATTGCGGAGGAGGAGGTGGACGATGAGGATGCGGCACGGCGCGCGCGTGGCCCTGCTCCTGGCGGTGGGCGCGGTGGGGTGCGCGGGGCCGGAAAAGCCGTCGCTGGGCAAGGCCGCGCCCACCACGGTGGTGGACGTGGCCAACAACGGCTTTGCCGACGTGACGGTGTACGTGGTGCAGTCCGGCATGCGCTGGCGGCTGGGGACGGTGACGGGGCTCTCGGAGCAGCGGTTCACCCTTCGCCCCTCCACCCACGGCGGCAACGTGCACCTGCTGGCGGACCCCATCGGCGGGTCGCCCGGCTACCTGAGCCCGCCCG
>JAHWJJ010000261.1 GCA_019348475.1 Gemmatimonadota bacterium
GGGTCGCCAGCCGTCGCGAGGAACGAGCGAAAAGGCCTGGCGGGGGAGAGGGCCCTCCCCGCTCGTTCCTCGTGGAGAGGGGACACTCCCGATCCGGACCGATCCACCCCGTGAATCTTCTCCCCCCGCCGAACCGTTCAGGTGCGTGCGGGTACAGGGCCCGCACGGACGGCAGGCGCGGACCACAGAGCCGCGCCTGCCCGTTTCTTGTACGCACCGCCATCCGCATGCGCACCTTTTTCCTGCTCTTCCGGCTGCTGCCCTTCGCGCTCTCGTTCGCCCGCGACCGGCGGCGCCTGCTCTTCCGGGGCCCGCCCGCGCGCCGCAGCGAGGCGTTCCACCGCGCCCGCGCGGAGCGGCTGGCGCGCGTCATCCCCACGCTGGGGCCCACGTTCGTCAAGATCGGCCAGGTGTTTTCCGCGCGGCCGGACGTGGTGCCGGAGCCGTACCTTTCCGCGCTCAGCACGCTGACGGACCGGGTGCCGGCGGTGCCGTTCGCGCGTATCGAGCACGAGCTGGCGGCGGCGTACGGCGCGCCGGTGGACAAGGTGTTCGACGCGTTCGACCGCGAACCGCTGGCCGCCGGCAGCCTGGGGCAGGTGTACCGCGCCCGCTACCGCGGCGAGGACGTGGTGGTGAAGGTGCTGCGCCCGGGGGTGGAGCCGGTGGTGGAGCACGACCTCCGCTTCGTCCGCGCCGTGCTGCGCCGGGTGGAGCGGTGGTGGAGCCATCCTCAGCTGCGCGGGCTGCACGTGGTGATCGACGAGTTCGAGCGCCGCATCGCCGATGAGATGGACTTTCGCAAGGAGGCGGCGTACGCCCGCGCGATCGCGCAGAAGTTCGCGGCCAATCCGCGCGTCGTGGTGCCGCGCGTGATCGACGGGATGGTGCACCGCCGGGCGATGGTGATGGAGTTCGTGGAGGGAACGCGGGTGGACCGGATCGACGCGCTGGTCGCGCTGGGGGTGGTGGACCCGGAGCGGGTGGTGGACGCGGTGGTGGAGGCCTACATCCAGATGATGCTGGTGGACGGCCTGTTCCACGCCGATCCGCACCCGGGCAACCTGCTGGTGCGGGCGGACGGGGCGCTGGTGCTGCTGGACTTCGGGATGGTGATCGAGGTGGACCCCGCCATGCGCCACCACCTGGTGCACACGGCGCTGGCCGCCGTGCGCGGCGACGCGGACCGGGTGGTGGATGGATTCTTTTCGCTGGGCATCGTGGCGCCGGAGACGGACCGCGAAACCATCCGCCGGCTGGTGGGCATCATCATGCAGATGACGGAGCGCGGCGCCGAACTGGGCGAGATGCAGGCGGCCCTGGCGGAGGAGGTGATGCACCTGCTGTACGATTGGCCGGTGGTGCTGACGGGGGAGATGACGTACTTCGGGCGCGCGGTGGCGCTCATCGAGGGGCTGGGGGCGCGCCACGTGCCCAACTTCAACCCCGTGGCCTACGTGCGCCCGCTGCTGATGAAACACCGCACGGCGGTTCTCCGCGCGCTGGGCCCGGTGGAGGGCGAGACCGCGGACCTGGCGTTCGCGCTGGGGCTGCTGGCGCGCGACGTTTCGCGCGTGGTGGGGAACGCCGGCCGCGAGCTGCTGGGCGTGCTGGCGACCCGCATCCCCTCCGTGTTCGGCGCGTTCACCAGGCCCGCCGGGGTGCCGGAGGCGGTGCCGGGGGTGGTGCCGGACGCGGTGCCGGGGGTGGAGATCGTCGCCGCGCTGCCTGTGGCGGAGTGATTGCGCCTCCGCCTGCGGCCGCCACGGGCTGAAGCCCGCGGCTGGAACTGCCATAAGCCCCGTCTCCGCTCGCTTGCGCTCGCGGAACGGGGCTTCAGCCGCTCCGGGCCCGGGGGACTCCGCTTCCTGAGGTCGCCTTCACGCGCCGAATCGGTTCAGCAACACCCTATCAGCCTCAGCAGGTCAGCACCTGTCTGTCTCGCAAAGGTATGACAATCACGATCACACCACCCGCTCCCCCGCCTTCCACACCCCCTCGATGATGGGCGCGGCCAGGCGGTAGGGGATCTCGGCGGCGGATTGGGCGCGCCAGAGCACCAGGTCGGCGGGGGCGCCGGGGGCCAGGGTGCCGCGGCCGTCCGCCAGCTCCAGCGCGGCGGCGCCGCCGGCGGTGGCGGCGCGCAGCGACTCGGCGGGGCTCATCCCCATGCGGCTGCAGGCGGCCGTCAGGATGAAGTGCATCGAGGGGGTGGGCGAGCTGCCGGGGTTGAAGTCCGTCGCCAGCGCCACGGTGGCGCCGGCGTCCAGCAGGGCGCGGCCGGGCGCCCACCGCGGCCGGCCCAGAAAGAAGAGCGTGGCCGGCAGCAGCGTCGCGACCGTGGACGACGCCGCCAGCGCGGCGATGCCGGCGTCGCTGATGTCGCCCAGGTGGTCGGCGGACGCGGCGCCCAGCTCCGCCGCCAGCTCCGCCCCGCCGCTCCCCTCCAGCTCGTCCGCGTGCAGCCTGGGGCGCAGCCCGTGCGCCAGCCCCGCGCGAAGGATGCGCTCCGTCTCGTCGCGCCCGAACACGCCCGGCTCCATGAACACGTCGCAGAAGCGCGCCAGTCCCGCTTCCGCCACCGCAGGGATCATCTCCTCCACCAGCAGGTCCACGTAGGCCGCGCGGTCGTCGCGGTACTCCGGCGGCACCTCGTGGCCGCCCAGGAAGGTGGGGACCAGCTCGATGGGCTGCAGCTCGTTCAGCCGGCGGATGGCGCGCAGCGTCTTGAGCTCGGATTCCGTGGAGAGGCCGTAGCCGCTCTTGACCTCCGCCGTCGTCGTCCCGCCGCGCAGCATCTCCTCCAGCCGAGGCAGCGCCATCTCCACCAGCTCGTCCTCGCCGCGCGCGCGCAGGTCGCGGACCGACGCGTTGATGCCGCCGCCCCGGCGCGCGATCTCCATGTACGGCACGCCGGTGCAGCGCAGGGCGTACTCCTCCACCCGGTAGCGGCCGAACACGGCGTGCGTGTGGCTGTCCACGAAGCCGGGCGTGAGCGTCATCCCCGCGCAGTTCACCCGCTCCAGGCGCGGATGCTCGGCGAGCACGTCGTCCTGCGGCCCCAGCGCCTCCACGACGCCGTTCACCACCGCCACGGCCACGCCGTGCAGCACCCCGGCGGGATCGGCGCCGTCGGACGCGCGGGCGGGGCCGGTGCACACCGCGACTTCGGCGGCGTTCGTGAAGACGGCGGAGCGGGGGAGGTCGGTCATCGGGGATTTCTGGCAGTTGGCGGATCGGTGAATGAGTGGATATTCTGCGTCGCAGGGTCCGCCGCGGTCAAACGCGCGTTGCACCGGCCGCGTCGACCTCCCGGTCGTTTGCTCCGTCGGCACAGGACAGGAGAGAGGCCCCCGCCCGCGGCTGCGAGCGGGGGCCTCTCGTCAGCGCCAGCCCAGCAGGCCCGAGGCAGCCGTTCTGGCCAGGCGCCTGCGCAGCGCGCCGGTCCAGCGCGGCGTTTCCTCCCCCGCGTCGGAGTAGCCCCGGTCCACGGTGTCCAGCACGTCCGTCGTCACGCGTGCGCGCGTAAGCTCCGGCACCTCGCCCACCAGCACCTCCAGCGCGGAGGCGTACGGACGCACCAGCTCGGTCTCGTCCACCCCGCCCAGCCGCCGCAGGTACCACAGCGCCAGCAGCCTGCGCACCCGAGGGTGCGGCATGGTACCGGCCGTGATGAACTTGTGCAGGGTCGAACGGCCGACGCCTGCATCCTCGGCCACCAGGCGGATGGAAGTCAGCTCCGCCTGGCTGCGGGCAAACTCGCGCAGCACCTCCAGTGGCACCGTCCGGTGATCCATCTCCGCTTGCCGCTCCCTCTGCAGTTGTCTGTTTTGTCCACAATATCGGGATGTCCATCCCGGACATCTGGATAATCGATCCCGGACGTCCGAGCGTCCCGTCTACTTCGTGTGCCCCGTCCAGTTCGTGCCGCGGAACACCGTCAAGGCTAAGGCGCGGAGGGTCATCTGTAAAGCGGGCCGGTGCCGCGACCGGGCTTGTGATTGCTGGGGAGTTTCACGATTGACAGATGCCGCCAGCGAGCGGCAGCCGGCCCTCACTTGCCGCTGCCGCCTGTCCATTTTCCACCCCCCGAGCGACAGGAGCGTGATGGGCCCGGGCGCTGATCCGCAACCGCCGGATCGGGATGATCGGCCGGCTCGTCGCGCCGTCCGGGACGGCGGCCTGTCCTGGCTGCAGACGCCGCTGACGATGCGGCAGCTGTGTGCGCTCGGCGTCCTGGTCGTGGGAGGAGGGATTCCCGTCGCCGTCGGAGCGGGCGGGCCTGGCTGGGGCTCGGGCTGATGGTCATCGCCATCATCGCCATGGCCATGGTCCACGAACGCGGACGGAGCCGCAAGCGTCGCCAGCCCCGGGCGAGCGCCCTCAAGCGCACCCGCGGGGGCCGTCGCTCAGCCCGGCCGGGGCGAAAGCGGCCACGCCGTACAAGGGTGCGGGGGGGCGGCGGAACCGGCGAGAGGACCCCCGCATCCAGGGGCGGTCCGGCGTACCTTGGCCCGGGCGGCGACTCGGTGCCGCCGCGTCCGGCGCCTGCGCGGGAGGGTGAGCCAGCGCGGGGAGAGCCGCCGCGCGACAAGACGAAGAAGCAGGATGGCCGGTGAGGCGCCGCAATGCCGGCCAGGCGCAACGGCAGCCCGCTGTCGCAGCTCAGCGGGCGGACGGCTGTTATCCCCTTTCCCTCACGCCTGGCCATTCGATGAAGCCTGGCCGTGAGGCCGCCCCCCGCCCACCGGGAACGACCTGCGGCGCGGAGAGCGGCCGGATCGCCCCCCCGCGCGTTTGCTTCCGCGACGCTAGCTGCTTCGCCAGGGGGTGGCGAGCAGCAGCAGGATGAACATCGCCACGGCGCAGACACCGGCGACCGCGGCGGCCCCAAGGAGCCCCGCGACCACTGCCGCGACGCCGGCGGCCAGCGCGGCGAGCAGGGTTCCGCGCGGCGAGTGGGGAAGGTTGGATTCGTCCATCGTACGCCGCCCTGGTGGCCAGGTGGATCTCAGGCGGACGCTGCGCCGGCGTGCAAGAGCGGCGCCCGCCGCGCGTACCCGCGGCGCCGCGGACCGTAGCCCGCCCGCGCCCGGACGTCGGCGGGTGACCACCTCGACAGGGCATTCGACACACGCCGCCGCGACCCGAGCGGCAGGGCGCACGGTCTTTGCACGCGGGCGCGGCCATGACGACCGAGCAAACAGCCGCAGCACCCGAGCTTCCCTCGGTGCCGGGAAATCCCGGATGGGGCCGCTCCGCGCGCCTTCCGCTTGCGTTCGTGGTGGTATCCCTGCTCGCCCTGGTCATCATCCCACCGATCCTCTGGTGGCGGATGGAGGCCCTTCGCGACGAAATCGCCAGCGTCGCCGAGCCCGCCCGGGACCGGGTGGACGAGATCCAGTTTCAGCTCGCGCGCGAGGTTTCTGCCGCGCGGGGATACCTGCTGACGCGCGATTCCGCGTTCGTCGCGCAGATCGAGCAGGCGCACGCGGCGCAGGAACGCGGAATTGCCGAGCTTCGCCCGCTCGTCGCGAAGCTGGGGCCGCGGGCGGAGGAGCACCTGGAGGACCTGCGTGCGGAGGAGCGGCGCTGGTACGACCTCACGGCGCGGCTGATCGCGGGCCGGATCACGCCGGAAGAGTACGTGGGGCGCCTGCCCGTTCAGCAGGCGCTGTTCGAAGACGCACTCGGCGCCGCCAGCCGCCTGGGCCGAATCATCGGCGACTCGGTGGCGGAGCGCCGCGCGCGAATCCGCAGAATCGGCACCGTCAGCACCGCCGTCATGGTGCTGCTCGCCCTGGCGGCGCTGCTCTCCACGTATTTCGTCGCCCGCCTGGGCGGGCAGCTGCAGGCGCACTCGCGCCAGCTGGCCCGCCGTGCCGACGAGGAGCACGGGCTGCGGGAGCTCGCCCGTTCGCTCGCCTCAACGGTCGAGATCGAGGAGATGCTGCAGCGGATCGCGGACGGGGCCCTCGTCACGGGGCAGGCGATCGGAGCCCACGTGGAGCGGATCTACTTCCAGGACCAGGAGCTGGAGGTCGCCGCCACGAGCGGACGGGGCTCGCCTCCGGTCGGAACCCGCATCCCCTATCCGGGCTCGCTCGCGCAAGACGTGATCGAGCGCAGGGCCCCGGAGCTGATCCCGGACATCCTGAAGGAGAACCGCCCCATCTCGCGCTTTCTGGCCGAGACGTGCGCCCGCTGCTCGGCGCTCATCCTCCCCCTCATCTCCCAGGACGAGGCGCTGGGCGCGCTCGTGCTCATGCGCCATGCGGATGGGCCCCCGTGGTCCCCCGACGAGATCGAGCGCACGCAGGTGCTCGCGGACCTCGCCACGGTCGCGCTGCGGCGGGCGCTCACGCTCCAGACGCTGCAGCGGCATACGGCCGAGCTGGAGGAAAGCGAGCGCCGCTTTCGCCTGATGGTGGAAGCCGTGCGCGACTACGGCATCTTCATGCTGGATCCCGCCGGCCACATCGCGAGCTGGAACACGGGGGCGGAGCGGATCATGGGGTATCGGGCGGCGGAAGTGCAGGGAAAGCACTTCTCCACCTTTTACACCGACGAGGACCGGGCGCGGGGCTGGCCCGACGAGGAGCTGGTCCGCGCCTCCCGCTCCGGCCGCCTGGAGGACCAGGGCTGGCGCGTTCGCAAGGACGGGAGCCGGTTCTGGGCCGATACGGTGCTCACGGCCATTCGCGGCGAGAACG
>JAHWJJ010000262.1 GCA_019348475.1 Gemmatimonadota bacterium
TTCACCCGTTCACCCGTTCACCCGTTCACCCGTTCACCCGTTCACCCGTTCACCGTCACTCGCGCAGCGGCGGCAGCGACTCGCCTTCGGGGACAAAGCGCAGCGCCACGCCGTTGTTGCAGTAGCGCTTGCCCGTGGGCTGCGGCCCGTCATTGAACACGTGCCCCTGGTGGCCGCCGCAGCGCGCGCAGTGGTATTCCGTGCGCGGCCAGAACAGCAGAAAGTCGCGCTTGGTCTCCAGGTGCCCCGGGATGGGATCGTAAAAGCTCGGCCAGCCGGTGCCGCTCTCGTACTTGGTTTCGGAAGTGAACAGCGGCAGGTTGCACGCCGCGCAGACGAACGTCCCCGCGCGCTTTTCCTGGTTCAGAGGGCTCGTTCCCGCGCGTTCCGTCCCTTCTTCGAACAGCACGTGGTACGATTCGGGAGGCAGTTCGCCCCGCCACTCGCTCTTTGGCTTTTCCAGCCGGTCGAAGTCCCTGTCCGCGGACGTCTCCATCGTCATCTCCCTCTCCCCGTTGCATTCACCACGGCGCACACGGCCGCGCCTGCATCCCCCGTACCCCGTTCGCGGGATCGGGTTTGCCTCCGAACGGGCGCCCTGACCAAAAGCGGGGGCGCGTCCGCCGACGCGCCCCCGCTGGGATGGCGATCTACCGCCGGTCAGTACGCCGGCACCGGTTCGACGGGCAGTTCGGCCAGGCGGTCGGTGGCGACGCTCACGTCGAAGGCTTCCTTGCGGATGCGCAGATCGTAGTACAGCACCGTCCCCACTACCGCGGTCAGCGGGTTGATGGCGATCAGGGCCACGTTGGTCAGCAGCGTTGCAAGGCGCACGTCCGCAACGCCCAGGCCGATCACCGCGCCGAACCCCATCATGGCGAACATCACGATAAAGAACGCCAGCACGCCGGTGAGCAGGATGTGCGTGAACTCGCCCTCCGCCAGCGACCTGGAGCGCTGGTAGGCTTCGTTCGTCGTCTTTCCTTCGATCATCACCGCCTGCTGCATCACGAACGTCAGCGCCATGGCGATGATTCCCGGGATGATGAAAAGGAGCAGCCCGAGGAACACCAGGATGCCCTGAAACATCGCAGCGCCCCAGACGGAAAGGAAGCGGCGCCCTACCGTGCGCACCGCGTCTGCCGCCGCAACCTCACGTCCCATATAGGCCTCCGAGGCGATCACCACCACCGCCGCGCTGGCCGCCAGGAAGAAAAGGCCGGCGACGGTTTCCATCATTCCCAGCATCTCCAGCGGCACCACGGCCTCCAGCACCAGGAGCGGCAGCACCAGGACGCCGGTCGCCGTCGCCATCTGCTTCCAGCGGCTGCGATACAGCTGAAACGCGAGGTCCAGAATCTCGCCCACGGAGCGGGCGCGCAGTGCAGGTGCGTTCATTCGAAGGATCTGCGGGATGAGGGAGGGAAGGGAGAAGAACGAACCGGGCGCAATATACAACGCGGCACACCCTCCGCAAGCACAATGGCGCTGAAGGCGCGGCAGAGGCGCCGCGCTATCCGGCCGCAGCCTCCGCTTCCCGTGCGGACCCGAACACCTCGCCCGGTTCCGACTTCGCGCCCAGCGCCAGCTCCGCCGCCGCGCGCCCGCACAGCGCGCCGATCACGTTGCCGGTGCCGCTGTAGGCCCCGGCGGCCCACACGCGCGGGCGCACCTGTTCCAGGATGGGCAGCCCCGTGGGGGTGAAGCCGACGCACGCCGCCCAGCGGTGCGTCACCGGCGCGCGAACGCCCAGCCGCTCGCGAAGAAAGCGCTCCAGCGGGCCCTGCACCGGCTCGCACGGTTCCGCCGCGTGCGTCCACTGGCTCTCGCCCCCGGCGTCGCGAAAGCCGCCCAGGGCAATGCGGCCGTCCGGCAGCTGCTGCCAGTACTCGAACCCCCAGCGCGCGTACACCGGCCGCGGAAAGCGCACCTCGTCCGTGGGCGCGGTGGCGATCATCTGCAGGCGCGCGGTGCGGATGCGCGGCGCCAGCTCGGCCAGGACCGCCTCCAGCCGGCCGTCCACGGCGACGACGACCTGGCCGCAGCGGATGGTGCCGCCCGGCGTCAACACCTGGCCCGGGCGGACGTCCAGCGCGGGCGTGTGCTCGTACAGCCGCGCGCCCGCCTCCGCCGCGCGCCGCGCAAGGATGCGGCAGCGGTGCAGCGGGTTGAAGACGCCGTCCGTGGGCAGCAGCAGCCCGCGCCCCTCGGGCCCCTCGTACCACTCCCCCGGCAGGTCGTCCGCCCGCAGCGCGGCCAGGTGGCGGCGGCAGTCTTCCACCTCGTCCTCACTGTCCCCGATGCGCAGCGATCCCGTGAGCCGCACCGCCTCCGGCGTCTCCGCCGCGATCCGAAGGATCTCGTCCATCGTCAGGCGATAGATGCGCCGCGCCCGCTCGCGCCCGTGCCGCGCCACCGCGTCGTGGTAGAAGTCGTACGTCCCCGCGAGCAGAAAGCCCCCGTTCCGCCCCGCCGCCCCGCCTGCCACCGCCCCCGCGTCGATGCCGATCACCGAAACGCCCCGCCGCAGCAGCTCGCCGATGCACGTGAGCCCCGACCCGCCCAGCCCCACCACGCACACGTCGGCGGATACCTCGCCCTCCAGCCGCGGCAGGGGCGTCCAGGTCCCGTCGTCCCAGACGGGGGTGTTCGGGTGAAACTGACCGGCGTTGCGGATCACCAGCTGTTCACCTTCAGCCATTCGGCGCAGAGAGTGGTGAAGTCGTTGAAGATCAGTTCGTCCCGATCCAGCCGCAGCGCGTCGCACATAAGAGGCAACTCTCGCTGGAATCGCTCATACCGCTCGACCATCACCGAGCCGCCGGGAATGACGATGCCTGACGCGGCGGAGGCGTTGCGCAGCCAATCGCGCACGATCTTTACGCCTTCGACCGGATCTCCCCCGTGCGACCGGATGTCCTGGCCGGCGATGTCGGAGCAATATTTCTGATAGCGGAACGGCGCCCGGTCCAGGATCAGGGCCAGCTTCTTACGCTGCTCTCCGGTCCCGTACTTCTTGGCACCAAGGAAGAGGCCAAGCTCCAGCGGCATGTTGAACCGGGGCAGTTGCCAGCTCTCGTCGAGCTCGGTCCGCGAGATGTCGTGGATGCCCAGCCCGCACGCCCCGATGATGCTCTGGATCTTGTCGATCCTGACCTGACTCGCATCCTCGACTTCCAGCGCGCAGCGTGCTACGAACCCGCAATCGTGAACGGCGAATACCAGCGCCTCGAATATAGGCCGGTATTCGCCGTCGAAGGGACAGTTGATGAAGACCTGGTCGAAGTATCCCGTCTTCCCCACACGTCCTCCCCCCGTCTAAGCGTCAATTGAACCTACGCTCGTTTGCTGATCTCCTTTGCTGCGGACCGTGCGGCACTCCGCGATACGGTGCCCGTTTTTGCTGAGCTTTTGACCACCCGAGCATTGGCGGGGGCCTGGGAGGGAGTCCGACCGTTGTCCCTCGATGCGCCGCTTGGATTGGGGGTAGCAGAGCGGCTGTTTGGGTTTGACATGCTTCCTCCCCACGTTGAAGTACTGAACTAGATGAATTGTAGCGCAGAAGTCGCCGACGTTCAACTCATCGAGATGCAAAGGCAAACAGAGTGACCACCGGTCCCGGTGACGAGATCCTGCCCGAGTACAGCCTCGAAGGGGGCGTTCGTGGCAAGTACGCCGCGCGGTATGCGGCGGGCAACAACCTGGTGCGGCTGGACGCTGACGTGGCGGCGGTATTCCGGATTCCGAGTCCGTGAACCGCGCGCTGAGAGCCATCGCCGGCATCATACACGATCACGAAGGTGCACCCGGTCGTGGTCGTCCCAGACGGCAGTGTTCGGTTCGGATGTCACGACGACCGCTTCTGGATTCAGGAGTTCAGCGGGCGGATGGATATGCTCCCGCGCGATACGCCGCCAAATCTGACGAGAAGGTCGCGCAGCCGAAAGCGCTCGGGCTTCGCGAGCGCCCCCAGCCCACCCGAGAAGCTGGCGCGAACGGTCGTATAACGGCCACAAAAGACGAAGCCCCGCGTGGCGGGGCTTCGGAGCGCGTGTGGTTCCCGCGTCAGCGGCAGCGGTAGGCGTACGCGGCACGGTTGCCCAGAACGAACACGCGGTCCTCGTACACGGCGAATCCGGAGGTCGGGTATTCGGTGGCCTCCTCGTCCTGCTGGTACAGCACGCGCCCGGTGCGGCGATCCAGCACTGAAAGGCCCAACCAGGTAACGAAGATGCGATCCCCGCAGACCGCGAAAGAGTGGTTGCTCGCGGGCGTCCTCGTCTTCCAGATCACGCGGCCCGTCTGCACCTCGACGGCGTAGACATAGGTGTCGTTCGAGGCGAGGTATGCAACGTTGCCGACCACCATGGGCGCCTGGTGCGGCCCCACGAAGCCCGGCGCACCGGGAACCCTCCAGACTTCCTGTCCGGTAAACCGATCGATGGCAAAGAACGCGTTCCCCTTCAGCGCGCTTACGAGCAGCAGCCGGCCCGCAACCGTCGGACTGCCGATCACGTTGCGCCGGTCAGTCCCGTCGCCGTTGCGGAACTTCCAGAGCACTGCGCCCGTGGCGCGGTCCAGGGCGACGATCCATCCGGTGGCAATGTATCCGTTTTCCGCGTTGAACTGTTCCGCGCCGGCGTAGACCGTGTCGCCACTCACGGCGATTCCGGCGATCGTGCCGAAATACTGCCAGTCCGGCCCGATGTCGGTGCTCCAGAGCACCGCGCCGTTGCGCTGGTCCAGCGCGTAGACGCGATGCGTCGCCGTCCCCACGTAAAACGCACCCTCGTCGGCAGCACTCTCGCTGAATGCGCTGTGCGACTCCTGGTCGAATCGCCACAGCTCTTCACCGGTGGTGGCATCCAGCGCGAATGCCACGCCCTCGGCCGCGAGCAGCCGCCCGTTGCGCACGATCACGTTCCTGGGGATGGTAGACGTAAGTCCCCGGGTCCAGAGGATTCTTCCATCCCCTGCATCGTAAGCGACCACTCCTCCCGGCGTGGCGTAGAGACGCGCGCCGTCGGTGGCAGGCATGTCATCCGCGGACCCAAACCGCGGCTCGTGCACCGTCCGCCAGAGAAGGGGCGGAGCATCGCCCCTGCTGCCGCCGAAGATGTCCTGGCAGCCGGCAAGCAGGATCGGCAGTGCAGCTGAGGTGAGCGCGACGCGAAGGATGGCTTGGTGTCGGCGGCTTCCGTTTACCATGTTTTGATTTTGGGTTGGATGAGCATGCCGTCAATCATTGATCAAAACAGCAGCCCCCGGAGCGTTGTCCGCGACTGCCGTTGTTCGGGCAAGGGAGCGCGCGGTCACTCATCCACCCCCAGCGTCCTCACCATCAGCCGCACGGTGCCCCCATCCGGCGCGGGCACCTCCACCTCGCGCGGTGGGGCGCGGAAATGGGCGGGGTAGCCCTTGATGGCGCGCGATTCCGTCATCACCTCCTCGTCCTGGGGTACGGTGCGCAGCACGTCTTCGCTCATGAAGACGACGAGCTTGCTGCGCGGGCGGGTGATGGACACGTTGAACCGGTTGGGGTTCAGCAGGAATTCCGCCTCGCGCTCCGCGTACTCGCGATCCGCGACGGCGTACGACACCAGGATCAGCTCGCGCTCGTTCCCCTGCATCCGCTCGACCGTGTCCACCACGGGCAGCTCTTCGCGCGGCCAGCCGCTGGCCACCAGCTCGCCCAGGATGGCGCTGTTCTGCGCGCGGTGCGGCGAGATGACGGCCAGCCCGTGCGACCGGAACGCCTCCGGCGTGTAGCGCTCCCCGGTATCCGGGTCCACCATCCCCGCCCGCGCCAGCCGGGCGATCCGCCCCACCAGCGACGCCTCCACCGCGTTCCGCGCCGTCGCACGCACGCCGTCGTACGTGCAGAAGACCACGGCGGCGTCCGGCGAGAGGAACGCCTCCCACAGCAGCGCATCCAGGGGATCGGACAGATCCACCGCGTCCGGTGCGAGCGCTAGCCGCCGGTGCGGGTCCATCGACACGAAGCCGGGATAGAACAGGCGGCGCGGCCAGCGGACCAGCGCACGGTTCATCCGCCGGCTCTCGCGCAGCTGAAAGCGCCCGCAGCGCTCCGCGAAATGGCTGAACGCGCTGCCGAAGAGCGTGTCCTCGCGCGGGTAGCGGCCGTGCAGGATCGGCGGCAGCTGCCGGTCGTCGCCCGCCAGGATCACCCGGCCGCCGCGGCGGATGGAGGAGAGCGCGATGAGGGCGTCCGGCACCTTCATCTGCGATGCCTCGTCGATCACCACCACGTCGAACAGCGGGCGGATGGGGAGCGTGGGATCGCCGTCCTCGTCCTCCGCGGCGCCGTTCATCGCCCGCATCTGCTTCCACAGCGACCACACGGTGCTCCCGACCACCACCGGCACCCCGTCCCCGTCCGACGCGGCGAGCACGTCCGGCAGGTCCTCGTCCCGGATCACCTCCACCGTGGATCCGGCCAGGTCCGCGTCCGCCTCGCTCCCCCGCCCCGCCAGCTTGACCGCGCGCAGCGGCGACGGGATGCCCGCCGCCTCCAGCTCCCGCGCGATCCGCACCAGCACGTTGACGATGGCGCGGTGCGTGGCCGCGCTCACCAGGATGCGCAGCGGCCGTCCTTCGCGCCGCGCCGCCGCCGCCAGGCCGATGAGCTGCCACGCCAGCAGGTAGGTCTTTCCCGTCCCCGGCGGCCCCCAGAT
>JAHWJJ010000263.1 GCA_019348475.1 Gemmatimonadota bacterium
CGCGGACGCCATCTATGTCCACAGCCGGGGCGGCGGACTGCTCCGCCGCCCCGGCTGAACGTGGGGTTGCATCCGCGGTGGGGTGGCGCCCCGCCGCGGGATCTATGGTCGAAGCCGGGGCGGAAGGCTGCTCCGCCGCGCCGGCTGAAAGTGGGGTGGAAGGCGTCCCGCGCATCGCGGTTGGCTCCGTTGGGGTTCCGTCGCGAGCCATTGCCTCGGCTCGACGTGCTGCAAGATGCCGCGCCTCCCTCGAGCGGGCATGGTGCAGATGACCCATGCCCTTCATCCCATGACGAATCGCCTGATACCACCACGGGCTCCAGGGTTCGTGAGCGAGTGCAACCGAACTGAACGGAGGTGAAGCCCGGTTCGGCGAGCGCAAGCGAGCCGAGACCGGGCTTATGGCATTTCCAGCCGTGGGCTTCAGCCCACGGCTTCTCGCCGTCCCAGCCGCGGCTTTAGCCGCCCCGGGCACCGCGGAACCGGGAGATCATCGGGTGCCACCCGAACGCGCCGGAACGACTTGTTCCACGCGCGCGTGACGTTTACGTTTCATCGTCTCCTCCCCCGCAGCGTTCCGGCTGAAGTCCCCCGCCCCGATGGTCAAGATGGACCCGCAATCCCCGCCCGCATCGTCCGCCCCGCCGTTCGCCCTCCCCGTGGCCGGCGGCGACGACGCCCTGCGCGCCACGCTCTCCGCCGCGCTGCAGGCGCTGGAGACCGAGCGCGCCGCCCGCCGGCGCGCCGAGGCCGCCCTCCTGGAGCGCGACCGCCGCCTGGACGAGGTGGAGCGCCTGGCCAGCCTGGGAAGCTGGGAGCAGACCCTGGCCGAGCCGCTGGACGAGCAGCCCGTGCGCTGGTCCGCCGAGCAGCTGCGCATCCACGGGCTGGACGAGCGCACCGCCCCCGCCACCTTCGCCGACTTCCTGGCCCGCGTGCACCCCGACGACCGGGAAGCCGTGCACGACGCCTCTGCCGCCGTGGTCCGCACCGGCGACGCCGGCGCCGCGGCGTACCGGGTGATCCGCGCGGACGGCCAGGTTCGCTGGCTGTACGCGCAGGCGCAGGTGGTCCCCGATGCGGAGGGCGGCCCCGCGCGGCTGATCGGCACCTCGCGCGACGTGACCGAGCACCACCTGGCCATGGAGGCCCTGCGCGAGCGCGAGCGGACGCTGGACGAGGTGGAGGAGCTGGCGGGGCTGGGGACGTGGGAGTGGCACCTGCCTACGGACACCATCACCTGGTCGCGCGAGCAGCGCCGCATCCACGGGCTGCCGCTGGATGCGCCGGCGCAGACCTTCGCCGAGTTCATGCAGCGCGTGCACCCCGACGACCGCGCGCGGGTGGTGGAAGAGTGCGAGCGGCTGATCGCCACCGGCCGCCCCTTCTCCTTCCCGTACCGCGTCCTTCGCCCCGACGGGGGGATGCGCGAGATGCACGCGCTGGGCAAGCTGCTTCCCGACCCCGCCGGCAACGGGCAGCGGATGGTGGGGATCTCGCAGGACGTCACCGAGCGCAACGCCGCCGACCGCGCGCTCCGCGCCAGCGAGGCCCGCTTTCGCGACCTCTTCGAGCAGTTTCCCCACAGCGTCAAGGTGTACGCCCCCGACGGCGGCGTCGTGCGCATCAACGCGGCGTACGAGCGGCTTTGGGGGCTCACGCTGTCGCAGGTGCAGCGCTTCAACCCGCTGCGCGACGTGGAGCTGGCGGAGATCGGCGCGCTGGTGCGCCGCGCCTTCGCGGGCGAAACCGTCGCGCTTCCCCCTGTGCTCTTCGACCCGCGCGAGCACTCGCCCGACGCGGTGCCGCCCGCGGGGGTGGAGTGGCCGCGCTGGGTGCAGGCCGCGTACTTCCCCATCCGCGGCGCGGAGGGCGAGGTGCTGGAGGTGGTGGCCGTGCACCAGGACGTCACCGAGCAGCGCGCGGCCGAGCAGGCGCTGCGCAGGTCCGAGGAGAGCTACCGCACCATCTTCGAGCTTTCCAACGACGCCATCATCGTCAGCGACGCCGAGACGGGGCAGGTGGTGGACGCCAACCGCCGCGCCGTGGAGATGTGCGACACCACGCTGGACGAGCTGCGCGCGGACCCCGCCTCCGTCCTGTGGAACGGCCCGGAACCGTACACGGCCGCGCGGGCGATGGAGCAGATCCGGCGCGCGGCGCAGGGGAAGGCGCAGCGGTTCGAGTGGATGTCCGTCCACCCCCGCACCGGCGCGCCGATCTGGGGCGAGGTCAGCCTGCAGCGCGTGGTGCTGGCGGGGCAGCTCCGCGTCCTGGCCGTGGTGCGCGACATCGGCGAGCGCAAGGCGGCCGAGCAGGCGCTGCGCGACGGGGAGGAGAGCTACCGTACCATCTTCGACCTGGCCGGCGCCGGGATCTGGGTGCACGACGTGCAGACGGGCGCCTTCCTGGACGTCAACCAGACCGCGTGCGAGCTGTACGGCTGGTCCGTGGACGAGCAGAAGGCGATGGGGGTGGCGGGGCTCAGCTGGGGAGAGCCGCCGTACACCGTGGACGACGCGATGGCGTACGTGGGCCGCGCCATCGCCGGGGAGCCGCAGCGCTTCGAGTGGAAGGGGCGGCACCGCGACGGGCACCCCGTGTGGGCCGAGATCACGCTGCGCCGGGTCGCGATCCTGGGCGAGGACCGCCTGCTGGCCACCGCGCGCGAGACCAGTGAGTGGAAGGCCGCCGAAGAGGCGCTGCGCCGCGCCAACGAAGAGCTGGAGCTGCGGGTGCGGGAGCGCACCGCCGAGCTGGCCGAGGCCAACGAGGCGCTGGAAGAAGAGGTGGCCGAGCACGAGGCCGCGCAGGAGGCGCTGCTGGAGCGCACGCAGGAGCTGGAGGGCGTCTTTCAGGCCCTTCCCGACCTGTACTTTCGCCTGGACCCCGACGGCACCATCACCGACCACCGCGCCGGGCGCGCGGCGGCGCTGTACGCCCCCCTCCCCGAGTTCCGGGGGCGGCAGATGCAGGAGCTGCTCCCCGCCGAGGTGCAGCCGCGCTTTGCCCAGGCCATTCGCCAGGCGCTGGAGACGGGAGAGCTGGAGTGCGTGGAGTACCGGCTGATGGAGGGCGAGGTGGCGCTGGAGTTCGAGGCGCGGCTGGTGCCCCTGGCGGACGGCACCCTGGCCACCGTGGTCCGCGACATCACCGAGCGCAAGGCGGCGGAGCGCGAGCTGGAGCGGCGCCGGCGCGAGGCCGAGCAGGTGGCCGAGACGCTGCGGCAGCAGGCGCTGGTCTTCGAGACGCTGGCCGAGGCCGTGGTCATCACCCGCGCCGACGGGCGCATCGCGGATTGGAACCCGGCCGCGGAGCGCATGTTCGGCTACCACCGCAAGGCGGTCGTGGGCCGCTCCGGCGGGTTCGCCACCCCCCCGGGGCGCGAGCCGGAGGTGAGCGCGGCGGTGATGGCGGCGCTGGACCGCGACGGCAGCTGGTCCGGCGAGGTCCCCTTCGTCCGGCCCGACGGCAGCGAGGGGGTGGCCGAGGCGGTGGTGGTGCCCCAGTACGACGATGCGGGGCGGCGCATCGCCCTGATCAGCGCCCACCGCGACGTCACCGAGCGCAGGCGCGCCGAGGCCGAGGTGGTGCGGCAGAAGGCGTTCTTCGAGGAGATCATCGGCTCGCTGGAGAGCGGCGTGGCGGTGTTCGACCCGGAGCTGCGCTACGTGTACGCCAGCCCCAACAGCATTCGCGACGCGGAGCTGCGCCAGTGGGTGGTCGGCCGGACGGTGGCCGAGTACGGTGAGCGCAAGGGGCTGTCGCCGGAGGTGATCCGCGGCCGCGAGGAAAGCCTGCGCCAGGCGGTGGAGCAGCGCTGCCCCACCGAGTTCGAGGAAACCATCCGCGGCGGCGACGAACGGCCGCGCCACCTGCTGCGCCGCGCGCTCCCGGTGCTGGACGCGGAGGGCCGGGTGCTGCGCGTGATCGGCTACAGCGTCGACATCACCGAGCGCGTGCGCATCGCCGAGGCGCTGCGGCAGAGCGAGGAGCACTTCCGCGCGCTGATCGAGAACGCGCACGACATCACCTGCATCCTGGACCCGCTGGGGGCGATGAAGTACCAGAGCCCCTCGTTCAGCCGGCTGCTGGGATGGGACCGCGCGGTGATGGCCGGCCGCAGCGCCTGGGAGTTCGTGCACCCCGACGATGTGGGCCGGGTGGTGGAAACCATGTCGGCCATCCTGGCCGAGCCCGGCACCAGCCGTACGGTGGAGTACCGGTTCCGCCACGGCGACGGGGAGTGGCGCACCGTGGAAGCCATCGGCCGCACCCTCTCGCCCGAGACGTCCGAGCAGGGGCTGGTGGCCAACATCCGCGACGTGACCGAGCGGCAGCGCGCGCAGGAGGCGCTGCGCGAGCGCGAGGAGCACTTCCGGCGGCTGATCGAGAACGCGCACGACATCACCTGCATCCTGGACGCGGAGGGCCGGATGACGTACCTGAGCCCGTCCGTGCATCGCGTGCTGGGCTACCCGCCCGAGGCGCTGCAGGGGCGCGGCTCGTTCGACTTCATCCACCCCGACGACGCGGCGGCGGTCTCGGCCGCCATCGAGTCGGTGACGGCGGAGCCGGGCGCCACCGGCTTCGCCGAGTACCGGTTCCGGCACGCGGACGGCAGCTGGCGCCACCTGGAGGCGGTCGGCCGGCTGGTGGAGCCGGGCCCCCCGGAGTCCGGGTTCGTCTCCAACATCCGCGACGTCACCGAGCGCAAGCACGCCGAAGAGGCGCTGCGCGAGGCCACGCAGGCGGCGGAGCGGGCGCGTGCGGAGGCGGAGCGCGCCAACCTGGCCAAGAGCGAGTTCCTGTCGCGGATGAGCCATGAGCTGCGCACGCCCATGAACAGCATCCTGGGCTTCGGGCAGGTGCTGGCGCGCGCCGACCTTCGCGTGGACCAGCAGAAGCACGTGCAGCACATCCTCAAGGCCGGCCGCCACCTGCTGCGGCTGATCAACGAGGTGCTGGAGATCGCGCGGATCGAGGCGGGGCGGCAGAGCTTTTCGCTGGAGCCGGTGCACGTGGGAACGGTGATGCAGGAGGCGGTCGGCCTGGTGCGCCCCATGTCGGAGCAGTACGGCGTGGAGGTGGAGGAGGGGCCGGGGACGGGGCGCGACGCCTTCGTCCACGCGGACCGGCAGCGACTTACGCAGGTGCTGCTGAACCTGCTTTCCAACGCCATCAAGTACAACCGCCCCGGCGGGGTCGTCCGGCTCACATGCCAGGTGGACGCGGCGGACGAGGAGGGGGGCGAGCCGCGCGTGTGGCTGCGGGTGGAGGACACGGGCCAGGGGATCCCCGAGGCGCGGATGCACCAGCTCTTCACCCCCTTCGCCCGGCTGGGCGCGGAGCAGACCGAGGTGGAGGGGACGGGGCTTGGGCTGGCGCTCTCGCTGCGGCTGGCGGAGGCGATGGGCGGAGCGCTGGAGCTGGAGCGCAGCGGCCCGGAGGGGAGCGTGTTCCGCCTGGGACTGCTGGGCGCCGCCAACCCCCTGCGCCGCGCCGAGGACGCCGGCCTTCCGGCCGGGCCCCAGGGCGACGGGGAGCACGGGACGGCGACGCTGCTGTACGTGGAAGACAACCTGGCCAACCTGGACCTGGTGGAGACCTTCCTTCTCGCCCGGCCGGGGTGGAGGCTGGTCCCCGCGCTGCAGGGGCGCATCGGCGTGGAGCTGGCGCGGGAGCACCGGCCGGACCTGGTGCTGCTGGACCTGCACCTTCCCGACATCAGCGGCGAGGAGGTGCTGCGCCGGCTGCGCGCGGACCCGCGGACGGCCGCCATCCCCGTCGTCATCATCAGCGCCGACGCCACCCGCGACTCGGTGGACCGGCTGCGCGGCGCGGGGGCGGACGCGTACCTCACCAAGCCGCTGGACCTGGACGAGTTCATGGCCACGCTGCAGACGCACCTTCCCGCCGGCCCGGGGGCGCCATGACGGACGGGGTGCTGGGGTGCACGCTGCTGCTGGTGGACGACGAGGAAGCCAACCTGGACCTGCTGGAGGTGCTGCTGGAGGGGGAGGGATACCGCAACCTGATCCGCACCTCGGACGCGCGTCAGGCGATCCCGCTGTGGGAGCGGCACGCGCCGGACCTGGTGCTGCTGGACCTGCACATGCCCCACCGCGACGGCTTCGCGGTGCTGCGCGACATCCGCGAGCGCACGCCGCCGGACGACTTTCGCCCGGTGCTGGTGCTGACGGCGGACGCCACGCCCGAGGCGAAGGAGCGGGCGCTCTCGTCTGGGGCCAAGGACTTCCTGAACAAGCCGATCGACGCCACCGAGGCGCTGCTGCGCGTCCACAACCTGCTGGAGACGCGCGTCCTTTACACGCAGCAGCGCCACGCGCGGCAGGCGGCGGAGCTGCTGGCGGAGGCCAGCCAGGTGCTGAACGCGTCGCTGGACGCGGCGACGGCGGTCGCGCAGCTCACGCGGCTGGTGGTGCCGCGGCTGGCGGACTGCTGCGCGGTGGACCTGTTCGACGCGGGCGGCGCGGTGCGGACGGCGGCCACCCACGCGGACCCGGCGCAGGAGACGCGGCTGCGGGGCGCGGCGGCGTGGCCCGACGCGGGGGGCGCGGACGGGGCGCGGGTGGCGGAGGCGGAGGAGCTGGACGCACTGCTGGGGGGGTGCCCGGCGGAGGCGGCGCTGGTGGTGCCGCTGCGGGCGGCGGGGCGCG
>JAHWJJ010000264.1 GCA_019348475.1 Gemmatimonadota bacterium
TCGGCCGTCGGGTTTGGCTGCTCAACGCGCGGACAGTGCTGGCGGGGCACCTCGCGGAGCTGTTGGTGCGGGCCATGGCGGACGTCACCGCGCGCCGGCGCTCGGAGGCGGAGATCAAGGCCATCGAGACCTACGCGCAGAACATCGTCGACACCGTCCGCGAGCCCCTGCTCATCCTGGACACCACCCTGCGCGTGCGCAGCGCCAACCGCGCCTTCTACGAGACCTTCCGCGTCTCGATGGACGAGACGGAGAACCGCCTGATCTACCAGCTGGGCAACGGGCAGTGGGACATCCCCGCGCTGCGCACCCTGCTGGAGGACATCATCCCCGCCCGCTCGGTGTTCAACGACTTCGAGCTGGAGCACGACTTTCCCGCCATCGGCCGCCGGGTGATGCTCCTCAACGCCCGTACGCTGCAGGCGGGGCACCACGGCGAGCTGCTGGTGCTGGCCCTGGAGGACGTGACGGAGCGGCGGTGCGCGGAGGAAGAGACCGTCAAGGCGCGCGAGGCGGCGGAGACCGCCAACCGCACCAAGAGCCTGTTCCTGGCCAACATGAGCCACGAGCTGCGCACGCCCCTCAACGCCATCCTGGGCTACTCCGAGATGCTGCTGGAGGAGGCCGGCGAGCTGGAGCTGTCGTCGTTCCAGGCCGACCTGGAGAAGATCGGCTCCGCCGGCCGGCACCTGCTGGCGCTGATCAACGACATCCTGGACCTGTCCAAGATCGAGGCCGGCAAGATGGAGCTGTTCACGGAGGACTTCGACGTCGCCGAGCTGATCGCCGAGGTGGCCTCCACCATCCGCCCCATGGTGGAGGCCAACGCCAACACCCTGCAGCTGCAGCTGGCTCCGGACCTGGGGCGGATGCACGCGGACCAGATGAAGGTGCGGCAGGGGCTGTACAACCTGCTTTCCAACGCCGTCAAGTTCACCCGGGACGGCACCGTGACGGTGACCGCCGTGCGCGAGGGGATGGACGGCCAGGAGTGGATGGTGTTCCGGGTGGCCGACACCGGGATCGGGCTGAGCGCCGACCAGATCGTCCGCCTGTTCCAGGACTTCACCCAGGCCGATACGTCGACCACGCGCCGGTTCGGCGGCACGGGGCTGGGGCTGGCCCTCACGCGCCGCTTCTGCCAGATGATGGGCGGCGATGTGACGGTGCACAGCGTTCCCGGCGAGGGGAGCGTCTTCACCATCAAGCTCCCCATCGTGGTGAGCGGCACGCCCGCGGAGCCCGTGGACGAGGCGGCGCCCGCCGCGGCCGCCGCGGCGGCCGCCCTGGGCGCCGCCGTCATCGCCTCCCACGACTGCGTCGGCGGGGACGGAGCCGACGCGCCGACCGATGCCGGGTGCGTGCTGGTGATCGACGACGACCCGGTGCAGCGCGACCTGATGCAGCGCTTTTTGGGCACGGAGGGCTTCAACGTCCGCGCCGCCGCCAGCGGGCGCGAGGGGCTGCGCCTGGCGCGGCAGATCCACCCGGTGGCCATCACCCTGGACGTGATGATGCCGGAGATGGACGGCTGGAGCGTGCTGCGCGCCCTCAAGGCCGACGCGGCGCTGCGCGACATCCCCGTGGTGATGCTCACCATGGTGGACGACCCGGACCGCGGCTTCGCGCTGGGCGCCAGCGACTACGCCACCAAGCCGGTGAACCGGCAGGGCCTGTCGCGCATCCTGCGCAAGCACACCTGCCCCCATCCGCCCTGTCCCGTCCTGCTGGTGGACGAGGACGCGGCCGCCCGCGCCCGGACGCGCAGGGTGCTGGAGAAGGAGGGGTGGAAGGTGTGCGAGGCGGAGAACGGCGTAAAGGCGCTGGAGTGCCTGGAGCGGGAGCGCCCCCACCTGATCCTGCTGGACCTGATGATGCCGGAGATGGACGGGTTCGAGTTCGCCGAGCGGGTGCGCCAGCATCCGGAGTGGCGCTCCATCCCGATCGTGGTGCTGTCGTCCCGCGACGTGAGCGAGGCCGAGCGGCTGCGCCTGAACGGCCAGGTGGAATCGGTGCTCCGGAAGGAAGGCGGCTCGCGCGAAGGGCTGCTGCTGCAGGTGCGCGACCTCCTGGACGAGTGGGTGGCGCCGCCCGACACGACGGTCATGCGCGGAGACGAACGGCGGGCCCGCATGGGCAGGCGCCGTGCAGAGGTAAAATGACGAAGATCCTGCTGGTGGAAGACAACGAGATGAACCGCGACATGCTGTCGCGGCGGCTGGAGCGCAGGGGCTACCGGGTGGTGCTGGCGACCGACGGCCAGTCCGGCGTGGACATGGCCGCTTCCGAGGCGCCGGACCTGGTGCTGATGGACATGAGCCTCCCGGTGGTGGACGGCTGGGAGGCCACGCGGCGCCTGAAGGCCGCGCCGGCGACCCGCGACATCCCCGTCATCGCCCTCACCGCGCACGCCATGTCCAGCGACCGCGAGAAGGCGCTGCAGGCGGGGTGCGATGAGTACGATACCAAGCCGATCGAGCTCCCCCGGCTGCTGGCGAAGATGGAGGCGCTGCTTGGCGGCGGCCCGGGGAGGACGGCGCCCGCCGCGGAGGCGCCGCGATGACCGCGCCGCCGCCGGGCAGCGGCGCGGCCCGGCATCCGCTCCCCCCGGAGCTCATCCACGACCTGCGGACGCCGCTCACGCAGATCCTGGGCTACTCGGAGATGCTCATCGAGCAGGCGGTGGAGGCGGGGCACCACGGGTACGTGGCGGACCTGCGCAAGGTGAACGCGGCGGGGCACCGGCTGCTGGCGCTGATCGAGAAGAACCTTCAGCCCGTCCCGCCGCCGGACGCGCCCCCGGCGGCGGCCGCTCCCCAAACCCGACCGGGGACCTGATGCGACTCGCCGATTTCATCCGGGACAACCGGGAGCCGATCCTGGCGGAGTGGGAGGCGTTCGCGCGCACGTGCACGCCGGCCAGCGGGGCCATGGGCATCCCCGCGCTGCGCGACCACGCCAACGAGATGCTCACCGTCATCGCCGCGGACCTGGGCACCGCCCAGGGCGGCCGGGAGCAGGCGGCGAAGTCCAGGGGCAACGCGCCGCAGGAGGACGACGAGGGCGAGTCCACCGCGAACGGGATCTTCAACCCCATGAAGCCTCGCGAGCCGGCGGCCAATAGCCCCGCCAGCGGCCCCACCGGCAACCTGGGGCTGGGCCTCTACATCGCGGAGCGCATCGTCACGGCGCACGGGGGGCGCATCGACGTGGTGTCGTCGGAGGCGGACGGCACCACCTTCACCGTCGGCTTGCCGCGCCGGGAATGAAAGTCCGCGAGCCAGCGAGTGCGTGAGTGCGTGAGTGCGTGAGTGCGGACGGTGGCCGGGCCGGTACGGCACCGTGAGGGGTTCGCATGTTGCATCGCGGATCGACCCACGCACCCGCTTGTTCCATCCCACGCCCAGCCGCGCTCCGGCGCGGCGGGGCACAGATCCGCCCGAGGAGGTGGGATGCAGAGTCCGCGTCCTGACGCGCCCGTGATCCTGATCGCGGACCGGGACCAGACCGTCCGCGAGCTCCAGCGGTTCTTTCTGGACCGGGCCGGCTACGCCGTGGAGTTCGCGGACGACGGCGAGGCCGCGCTGGAGCGCGCGCGGGCGGCGCCGCCCGCGCTGGTGGTCACGGAGATCCTGATCCCCAAGATCGACGGGCTGGCGCTCTGCCGCCGCCTGCGCGAAGACCCGGCCACGGCCGGCGTGCCGGTGATCGTGTTCAGCATCCTGTCCGCCGCGCCCCGTGCCGCCGAGGCGGGCGCAAGCGCGTTCCTGCGCAAACCGCTGGTAGAGTCGGTCTTCGTGGCTGCGGTCAACGACCTGGTCGCGGCGCAGCCAACCGAGGCAATGGAGGAGCAATGCCGCTCTCGATAATCGTCCCCGACCGCCGCGCCGAAACCCGTGAGGCCGACGACGACACCGACCGGATGAGCGCGGGGAACCCGGAGGCCGACTACATCCTGGGCGGCGGCTTTCCGGCGGATTCCATCAACATCGTCATGGGCCACCCCGGCTCGGGAAAGACGATCTTCGCCGAGCAGCTCATCTTCCACAACGCGGGGCCCGACCGCCCCATCCTGTACTTCACCACCCTCTCCGAGCCGCTGGCCAAGGTCGTCCGCTACCTGCAGGGCTTCGCCTTCTTCGACGAGGACAAGCTGGGGACGCAGGTCATCTACGAGGACGTGGGCCCGCAGCTGGCCCGTGAGGGGGCGGGGGCGCTGATCCCCCTGCTGCGCGAGGCCATCCGCACCCTTTCCCCCAAGGTGATCGTCATCGACTCGTTCAAAGCGGTGCACGACCTTGCCCCGTCGGCGGCGGAGCGGCGGAAGATGGTGTACGAGATGACGGCGCTGCTCACCGCGTACGGCACCACGGCGTTCCTGCTGGGCGAGTACACCGAAGACGACATCCTGCTGTACCCCGAGTTCGCCGTGGCCGACGGCATCGTGGAGCTGTCGCGGCGCCGGCTGGGGAACCGCGACGAGCGGTACTTTCGCGTGTACAAGCTGCGCGGCAGCCGCTACCTGGAGGGGGCGCACGCCTTTCGCATCACCGGCTCCGGGCTGGACATCTACCCCCGGCTGGTGAGCCCGCAGATGCCCGAGGGGTACGAGCCGGCCAGCGAGCGCATCTCCACCGGGGTGCAGGGGCTGGACGAGATGCTGCACGGCGGGCTGTGGCGGGGGACGACCACGCTGCTGGCGGGCCCCTCGGGGGCGGGAAAAACCACGATCGGGCTGCAGTTCGCGCTGGAAGGCGCCCGCCGCGGCGAGCCCAGCCTGTACATGAACTTCCAGGAGAACCCCACGCAGCTGGTGCGCACCATCCGGGCGCTGGGGGTGGACCTGGAGCAGGCGCAGGCGCAGGGGCTGGACCTGGTGTACGCCTCGCCGGTGGAGCTGCAGATCGACAGCATCATCGTCGACATGTTCCGCCGCATCCAGCAGCGGGGGGTGCGGCGGCTGGTGATCGACGCGCTGGGCGACCTGGCCAGCGCCGCCACCGACCCGCAGCGCCTGCACGACTACCTGTACGCGCTGGTGCAGCACTTCGCCGTGAGCACCATCACCAGCGTGCTGAACTTCGAGACCACGGGAAACACCATCGCGGGAAGCGGAATGCAGAACGCGATGAGCTACCTGTCCGACAACGTGCTGCTGCTCACGCTGGACGGCCAGGACGAGACGCGCCGCAGGCTGCGCGTGCTGAAGACCCGCGGCAGCGCGCACGACACCCGCGTGCGCGAGGTGGAGATCAGCGCGGCCGGACTCTGCATCCTGGAATGAGCACGGCCCCGGCCTTCGACGCGGTGGATCCCGCGTTCGCGCAGCTGCGCCGGCTGACGGAGATCAGCCGCGCCCTCACCTACACCACTTCGCTGGAGCAGGTGACCCGCCTGACGGTGGAGCGCGGCGCCGAGCTGCTGGACGCGCAGGCCGCCGTGCTCATGCTTCCCGACGCGGAGGGGCTGCTGCACGTGCGCGCCGCGCACGGCGTGGCCGAGGAGCTGGTCGCCCGGTTCCGCGCCCCGCTGAACGACGAGGTGCTGGGGCGGCTTCAGGGGCTGCTCGGGGTGCCCGACGACTGCTTCATCGCCGTGCCGCTGGTGGTGGGCGGGGCGGTTACCGGGCTGGTGGCGGTGGCCACGCGGCAGCCCTCCACCGCCGCGGACGAGTCGCTGCTCTCGGCGCTGGCCGACCAGGCGGCCGTCGCGCTGGAGAACGCGCGGCTGGGGGGCGAGGTGCGGGTGGAGATGGAGGACCGCCTGCGCGCGAGCGAGGGCGCCACCAGCGCCAAGGACCGCGCCCTGGCCACCCTGGCGCACGACATCCGCTCTCCCCTGGGCGCCATCCAGGGGTATTGCGAGCTGCTGGAGGACGAGATCTACGGCCCCGTGAACGACCGGCAGCGCGAGGCCCTGGGGCGGGTGCGCATGAGCGGGCGGCACCTGCTCTCGCTGCTGGACAACGTGATGGACATGGCGCGCATCAGCGCGGGGGTGGTGCAGGTGAGCGCGGAGCCGGTGGCGCTCCCCGACGTGGCGCGCGACGCGGTGCACATGCTGATCCCCGCCGCCGACGCAAAGCTGCAGACGCTGCAGCTGGGCCGGATGGCGCCGGCCACGGTGACGGCGGACCACGCGCGCGTGCGGCAGATCCTGGTGAACCTGATCGGCAACGCGGTCAAGTTCACGCCCCAGGACGGCAGCATCTGCGTCAGCACGGCCGTGCTCGCCCGCGGCGACGCGCACTGGGGCGAGGTGCGCGTGGCCGACAGCGGCCCCGGCATCGCGCCGGCCGAGCAATCGGCCATCTTCCAGCCCTACTACCGCAGCGAGGGCACGGCGCACGCCCCGGGCGTGGGGCTGGGGCTGGCGATCTCGCGCGCGCTGGTGGAGCAGATGGGCGGGGAGCTGGACCTGGAGAGCGAGCCCGGCGCCGGCTCCACCTTCATCATCCGCCTGCCGCTGCTCCATCCGCCCGCGTAGTCCGCCAGCGCAGGGCCTGCTGACGATGATCGTGGCACGGTCTGCTGCCGCTGCGTGGCCGATTTGCACGCCAGACCAGTCATCCTGAGTCACGGGCGCTGCCGCGCAGCGTGGGCGGGCGAAACCGCAGTTCAACCACCCCCGGGGGGTTTCGGGG
>JAHWJJ010000265.1 GCA_019348475.1 Gemmatimonadota bacterium
CGGGTGAACGGGTGAACGGGTGAACGGGTGAACGGGTGAACGGGTGAACGGGTGATGGAGTGATCGTGCGCCGGTGGTTTGACCTCGCTCGCCCCGCGCGGGTATGTTGCCGCGCGTCCGGAGCCAGACGCCGCGAGGTATGGAACCTGCCCGGGCCGCGCCGCGGAGCGAGTGTACCCACGGCCGGTGTTAGCGGAACGTTCAACCTCCCCGGCAGTTCGGGGGAGGTGCGAGCATAAGCGAGCGGAGGGGGCGCGGCGGGAAGCCGGCGAACCGCTCCGGCGTCTGCTCCTTCAGCCGCCGCGGCACATCAGGAACGCGCAGCGATTTCTGTCGATACCACAGCCGGAGGAATCCCGAGTGAAAGTCGTCATGCCGGTGGCGGGGAAGGGCACCCGCCTGCGTCCCCATACCCACCTGGTTCCCAAGCCGCTCCTGAAGGTCGGGGACAAGCCGGTGCTCAGCTACATCCTGGACGACCTGCGCGAGCTGGGCGTGAACGAGGCCGTGCTCATCACCGGGCACCTGAAGGAGAAGGTGGAAGCGTTCATGGCCGAGGAGTACCCGGACTTCAAGGCCGAGTACACCGAGCAGAAGGTGCAGCGCGGCACCGCCGACGCCATTGCGCTGGCCGAGCCGTTCGTCCGCGAGGAGATGCTGATCATCTTCGTCGACACGCTGTTCGACGCCGACCTGTCGCTGGTGCGGCGACTGCCGGAGGACGTGGCGGGGGTGATCTGGGCGATGGAGGTGGAGGACTACCAGCGCTTCGGCGTGATCGTGACGGACGAGAACGGCTTCATGAAGCAGATCATCGAGAAGCCGAGCGAGCCCGTGAGCAAGCTGGCCAACATCGGCCTGTACTACATTCGCGACTGGAAGCTGCTCTTCGAGGGCATTCACCACGTCATGAACTCGGAGCCGGGCCCCTCGGGCGAGTACTACCTGACGGACGCCTTTCAGTACATGGTGGACCAGGGCGCAAAGCTGAAGGTGGAGCCGGTGCACGGCTGGTATGACGCGGGGAAGCCGGAGACGCTGCTGGAGACCAACGCGCACGTCCTTGGCACCACCCGCGGCCGCCGCCCCGAATCCCTTTCCGACGGCGTGACCCTGCACGAGCCCGTGCACGTGGCCGACGGGGTGACGCTGGAGAACAGCGAAATCGGCCCCAACGTCACCCTTTCCGCCGGCGCCGCGGTCCGCGGCAGCAAGCTGCGCCACACCATCGTGGGCGAAAAGTCGACCATCGAGAACTCGGAACTGAGGGATTCGCTCATCGGCCGCGACGTAACCGTCCGCGGCGTGCACGGCCAGGTGGACCTGGGCGACAATTCGGTGGTGACGATCGGGACTGCGTAACCGGAACTGCAGCGTGCGGACGTTAAGGACGTAATGCAGCGGCGGCCCGCGAGAACAGAGGGCCGCCGTTCTGTATTCAGGGCCAGGCCGAAGATCATCTGCACCGGGTCGACGAGCGGCCCTTCACCCCTTCACCCTTCACCCTTCACCCCTTCACCCGTTCACCCGTTCACCCGTTCACCGCTTCACCCCTTCACTCCATCACCCCTTCACCCCTTCACCCGTTCACCCCCGCCGCCGCGAGCACCACCAGCAGCGCCCGCTCCACCCCCAGCGCCCCTCCGTCGTTCCCGTACCACTCGTCCAGCGTATGGATGCCGCCGCTGTCGCCGCCGGCGCCGATGGCGATGGAGGGGATGCCCAGCGCCATCGGGACGTTGGCGTCCGTGGACGAGCCCACCAGCTCCGCGCGCGCCCCCAGCGACGCGGTGATCCCCGCCGCGGCCTGCACCAGGGGGTGCTCCGCCGGAGTCTCTCCCGAGGGGCGGTCCCCGATCCGGTGAACGCGCCCGTGCAGCGGCTGCGTCCCCGCGCGCCGCGACGCGTTCTCCAGCTCCACCGCGTCCCGCAGCACGCCGCGCACGCCCTCCTCCATCGGCTCCAGCACGCCGGGGGCGTCGCTGCGCATGTCCAGCTCCATCCACGCCTCAGCAGGGATCGAGTTGATGCTGCTCCCGCCGCCGATGCGCGCCACCGTGAGCGAGGTGCGGTCCGGGTGGGGGAGCGGCATCGCCCGGACCCCCCCCGCGGCCATGGCCAGCGCCAGCACCGGGTTGGGGGCGCCGCGGTCGGACCACGAGTGCCCGCCCGGCCCCTCCGCCTCCATGCGCAGCCGCCGCGAACCGATGGCGCGGTGCACGATGCGGCGCATCCCCGACCCGTCCAGCGCCACGAACGCCGCTGCGTCCCGGAATCCGCCCCCTTCGCGGAACAGGTGCTTCCCTCCGCGCAGATCGCCGATCCCCTCCTCGCCCACCGTCGCGGCGAAGACGACGGGGTGCCGCGCCCGGACGGCGGAGCCCGCCAGCACCCGCGCCACCGCCAGCATCCCCGCCAGCCCACGGCAGTTGTCGGTGATCCCCGGCGCGTGGATGCGCTTGCCCTTTCTGCGCGGCTCCACGTCCGTCTCCGCCGCGAACACCGTGTCCAGGTGCGCCGCCACCACTACGGGCGCGCCGGCCGCGCCCTCCGGCCGCCACTCGCCCAGCACGTTGCCCACGGCGTCGCGCCGCGCGTCGCGAAGACCGATCTCGCGAAAGCGCGCCAGCACGTACTCGCCGCGCCGCTGCTCGGCGAACGGGGGCGCGGGGATGCGCACCAGCGCGATCTGCTCGGCCAGCGTGTCGTCGTCGGTCTGGTGCACGCACTGCCGCAGCGGGCGCAGCGCGAAAAGGGCCGTAACGTCGCGCAGGGTCGCGTCCACGGTAAGGGGGATGGAGCAGGGGGAGCGCGGATTGTGCCGCCGCGGGGGCACGCTGTCAAACGCCCGCGCGGCCGGCGGGGACTTTTCGCGCGGCGGGGCAGTGAGTTAGGTTCATTGGCTGTACGAAATGCCGCGGCTCGCCGTTGCCGCGCCGCATGGCACCTCCAGACCCGCCGCGAGGACCGCAGAAGATGCAGGAGAGCGAACTGATCTACGACTGGAACACCCTGGCCGGGTCGTTCGACTACTCCACCCGCCGCGGCGTGCAGCTGAACGACGAAACGCTGCGCGACGGGCTGCAGTCCCCCTCCGTCCACGACCCCTGCATCGAAGACAAGATCCGCCTGCTGCACCTGATGGCGGAGCTGGGGATCGCCGCCGCCGACATCGGCCTCCCTGGCGCCGGCCCCCGCGCCGTGCGCGACGTGGAGGCGCTGGCGCGCGAGGTGGCCGACGGCAAGCTCGCCATCGAGCCCAACTGCGCCGCCCGCACCGTGCGCGCCGACATCCAGCCCATCATCGACGTTTCGCAGAAGGTGGGCATCCCCATCGAGGCGGCCACCTTCATCGGCTCGTCGCCCATCCGCCAGTACGCCGAAGGGTGGACGCTGGACCGGATGCTGCGCGCCACCGAGGACGCCGTCACCTTCGCGGTGCAGCACGGGCTGCCGGTGATGTACGTCACGGAGGATACGACCCGCGCCGCCCCCGACGTGGTCAGGGCGCTGTACCGCACGGCCATCGAGTGCGGCGCCCGGCGCATCTGCGTCTGCGACACGGTGGGGCACGCCACGCCGCACGGCGTTCGCCAGCTGATCCGCTTCGTCTTCGACGAGGTGGTAAAGCCGTCCGGCGAGGACGTGAAGGTGGACTGGCACGGCCACCGCGACCGCGGCCTGGCCGTGCCCAACTCGCTGGCGGCCATCGAAGAGGGGGCGCACCGCATCCACGGCACCGCCCTGGGCATCGGCGAGCGCTGCGGCAACGCCGAGATGGACCTGCTGCTGGTGAACCTGAAGCTGCTGGGGCTGCACGACCGGGACCTGTCGCGGCTGAACGAGTACGTGCGGCTGGCTTCAAGCGCCTGCCACGTGCCGCTGGCGTACAACTGGCCCGTGTTCGGCGAGGACGCGTTCCGCACGGGGACGGGGGTGCACGCGGCCGCCATCATCAAGGCGGAAAGCAAGGGCGACGCGTGGCTGGCGGACCGCATCTACTCCGGCGTTCCCGCGGGGTGGTTCGGGCTGCGCCAGCTGATCGAGATCTCACCCATGAGCGGCATCAGCAACGTGCGCTACTGGCTGCGCGCCCACGGCTACGACGCGGCCGACGAGGGGCTGTGCGCCCACGTGTTCAAGGCGGCCAAGACCTGCGACCACACCTTCAGCGACGACGAGGTGCACGCGCTCTGCCGCGCGTACTCCGTCCAGATGGCGTCCGCCCGGGCCCCGCTGGCGGAGACGGTGTGATGGCGGATGGGGCGGGGGAGGGCGTCGAGGTTTACTGGCTGCCGCACTGCTCGACCTGCGTCAAGGCCGTTGCGTACCTGCGGGAGAAGGGCGTCCCCATCCGCGGCTTGCGCGACCTGAAGGCCCAGCCGCTCTCGGGGGACGAGGTGCGGGACCTCGCGAACAGGGTTGGCGGCGCGGAGAAGCTGTTCTCCAGGCGCGCGATGAAGTACCGCAAGAGGGGCCTGCACGAGCAGGATCTGTCTGAGGACGACCTCCGCCGGCTGATGGCGGAGGAGTACACCTTTGTCACGCGCCCCGTGATCGTCCGCGGCGAGCGCGCCACGGCGGGATTCTCGGCGAAGCGCATCGACGAGCTGGTGCGTTGAGTCGGCGGTGCGGAGACGCCGTTCTCCACGGCGCGCGATGAAGTACCGCAAGATGGGCCTGCACGAGCAGGATCTCTCCGAGGACGACCTCCGCCGGCTGATGGCGGAGGAGTACACGTTCGTGACGCGCCCGTGATCGTCCGCGGCGGCCGCGCGACGGCGGGGTTTTCTCGGCCAGGCCGATGGACGCGCTGGCGGGCCAGGACTAGCGCGCGTCGACCATGGTTGGGCTTCGGCGCAAACGCCCTCCTCCCCGGCGATCGCGCAGGGGAGGAGGCGTCCGGGCGGAGCGAAGGTGGACATTGCGATTCCCAGCGGCGGATTCACCCGCTCCCTGACCCCGACCTGCCCCCGCGTCGATCTCAGGCTCTCGCGTTCAGTGTCGTTGCGGCTGGTGATCCCCGCTCAACATCCGCCGCCGGGCTCGGCCCGTAGTTCACCGGACGGGTATCGGGTGCGACCACGGCAAGGCGCGATCAGCCCAGGTGGCGCGACAGGCGCAGGGCGAGCGCAGCCAGCGTCCGGACCGGGTTGGCGGCGGAGCTGAACGGGATCACCGACATGTCGCAGACGTACAGCCGATCGGTGCCCACCACGCGAAGGTCTTCGTCCACCACCGAATGCGCTGCGAACGGCGCATCCAACCGCGGCCGGTAGGGCATGCGCAGGCTGCCCACCGCGTGGTGCACCGTCCCCCAGCCGAAGCCCTTGCCGCCGCGCTCGTACTTGCTCCCGTCCACCGGCGAAGCCGGCCGGCCGTTGTGTTGGAATTGCGAGAAGACGGCGTGCGTGATGTCGTTCAGCAGGTCGAAGATCTGCCCGGCGCTCCGGTTCCAGCCGGCCAGCGCGGGAAAGCGCTCCTCGGCCAGGTAGTCGGCCCACCTCTGGTTTCGGAACGTGACCTCGGGAACGTATTCGTACGGCCGGGCGGGCTTGATCTCGTTGTTCTCGTCCAGGCAGTTGCCGAAGCTGAACTTGATGTCGATCCGCGCGGCGCCGCCCGGTGCGCGGGTCCCGGTGGCACCGGGGTCGTTCTCGCGCAGGTGCCAGTACTCGTGGTTGATGTTCATCTCCACGTTGAACGGGTACTTCACCTCGTTGTTCGCGCCGCGTGCACCGCGGGAGTAGAAGACGATCTTTGCGTGGTCATCCGACTGCAGCGGCAGGTTGCCGATGCCGTTCGCGTACGTGGTGATCTCGTCGGAGGTAGGGTGGTCCGTCAGGCCGTGCCCCAGCAGGTCCTTGGTGGGCTGCGGCAGCCCGGGATACATGCTGGCGCGGCGCAGTAGCTTGGGGCTCTCGATGGATCCACCCGCCAGGACCACCGTGGCCGCGCGGAAGTACCGCGCCTGCCCGGTGAGCGTGTTGCGGGCCACGAGCTGAAGGTGGTCGCCGTGGTTCTGCACGTCTTCCACGTACTGGTTGAGCAGCAGCTGCAGCCCGGACCAGTCGCCGTGGCTCACGCCCGGCGTAAGGCCGAGCTGGTTCACCAGCAGCTCGGCCGTGTTGAACACCCCCGTCGGCTCGGTAAAGAAGCGGTCGTTGGGCGTGCCGTCGGCTTTCAGGTAGGGCTGATGCAGGGCGCGGGGGGTCTGGTGGATCAGGAAGTCGGCCGCGAGCGGCGACTGCCGCAGCCGGGCGACCACCTCCCACGCCGTGGTCCCCATCGACCGGGACAAGATGTCGCTCGCCCGGCCCGGGGGGAAGGAACGCGTTTCGGTTCTATTCACCCGTGCTCGTAACCTGCCGCACGCCGGGCACTCGGCCCCTGGACCGCGCCCGCACTAGCGGCCCCGCCCGCAGTGCAGGAGACCGCAGACCGGGTTCCTGCGCCGGGGCCAGCCACCAGCACGGCGGAGTAGATTCCTCGGTCGGCGCCCCGCAGATCCAGCACACGTCAGGAGTGCGCGGGGCGCCTTCCTCGGAACGACAGCTGAGTCGCTTCCCCGGGCCGCGCCTCCCTCCGAA
>JAHWJJ010000266.1 GCA_019348475.1 Gemmatimonadota bacterium
CCGGTGACGCTGCTGTACGTGGAGGACAACCTGGCCAACCTGAGCCTGGTGGAGACGATCCTGGCCGGGCGGCCCGGGTGGAGGACGATCCCGGCGCTGCAGGGGCGGCTGGGGGCGGACCTGGCGTGCGAGCACGTCCCCGACCTGGTGCTGCTGGACCTGCACCTGCCCGACGTGCAGGGCGACGAGGTGCTGCGCCGCCTGCGGGCGCACAAGCGCACGGCGCGCATCCCCGTGGTGATGATCAGCGCCGACGCCACGCCGCGCACCATCGAGCGGCTGCGCGCGCAGGGCGCGGACGCGTACCTCACCAAGCCGCTGGACGTGGACGAGTTCCTGTCCACCATCGACCGCCTGCTCCCCGGCCGTTCCGCGGCCGCGGCCTGAGCGACGGCGTCGGGCCCGGCACAGAGCCGCCGCCACTGGCTGAAGTAGAAGGATGCAGAGAGGGGGGCGCCTACTGGCCGCCCCCCTCTCGCTTTGGCTTCTCCTTGCCCCACCCGCCGGGGGCTTCGGCTTCCGCAGCATCCTCTTTGCCGTATCCGCCAGTGTATCCGCATCGGGCGGCGGCAACGCTGGGACCGTAGACTCGCGCTCGTCCGCGTCCACCTGCTTTTTCTTGATTTCTCCGGGTGGCTGATGTTCGCTCGTAAGGTACGTGTACAGCCGCTCGCCGCAAGGTTGACCTAGCAACGGCACGGTCAACCAAGGTAGCCGTATCGTGTCCGGAATGCTCGTTGGGTTTGTTCGGTCCGAACACCCGAACGCAGAACCCGTAGGAATCGCAGGATGCGCATGATGCGCATCCGGATAAATTCTGCTCAACTTGTCTCAGTTCCTTTCATCTTCTGGACTATGCAGACATGCACGAAGACCAGTAACTAGTTACTGGTTCACATAAACAGTGAACCGTGAACCATGAACCGTGAACACCGGCGTTGACCGAAGCAGACCCAGGACACCCGGGTGAGGCGGGTGCCCGGCCCGTACCGGTCCGGACCGGTACGGACCGTACCTCTGACTCGCTCATGTTCGGGGCTGCTTCGGCGCTGTCCCGTTAGTCTTGCGCGCAGGGCAGACTTCAGCTACTTTCCCGTTGAGTGAGGATTTCTCTACTCGTTCGCGGGGAGCGCCAATGGACGGCAACGGTAGTCTGCGTGACGCGCTCGCGATTCTCGACCAGCAGATCGCGACGCGCGAGAGGGAGCTCGGCGAGCTCCGGGCCGCGAGGCGGCACCTGGTGGCGCTGGTGCCACAGGAGAGCATACTGGATGAGCGGCCTACGGTTACTCTGATAAACGGTCGGGAGCTGACGCCGGGGGGGGAAGGTCGTCGAACGGTGGTGACCGACCGACCGTCGCGCCCCATCCCGGCGGGAACGAGCATCCCCGACGCAGCCGCCATGGTCGTGAAGGATGAGGGGCGTCCGATGCCAGCGGACGAAATCGCCCGCGCCATGATGGCACGGGGACACAAGTACGACGGGACGTTCGTGACCCTCGTTGACACCGTGCGCGGCGTGCTTGGCCGTGAAGTACGGCGCCGCCGGACGTTCGACCGGTTCGGGCGGGGAAAGTTTGGGCTGATGGAGTGGAAGGAAACCGAACCGCAGCCGGTGTCGCTTCTGGACAGGTTTGGAGACCAGCAAGAGCAGGAAAGCGAAACCGCCTGATGCTGTGGCGGCATCAGGCGGTTTCGTTGTCGTCCCACCCCTAACCGAGAAGAAAGGGAGGGCACTTTGAAAAGAAGAGACTGACGCCCAGCGGCACTAAAGCCGCTGGGTACTGCCCCGAAACCCGAACCCCTGAGTACGGCGGGTCTGCCTCCCTTCCGTGCTCAGGGCCACCACAGCGCCGGTGGCGGAATTGGTATACGCAGCAGTTTTGCAAACTGCCGCCCTGACCGGGGATTACGGGTTCGAATCCCGTCCGGCGCACGTGGCGGGGGCTCCGGTCGCACTAACGATATAGTGTGACGGCAGCCCTCGCAAGGGTTTGCTAATCGACAGCTTAGGGAACCCTTGGGAGGGTTTTGCCCTCGCCACTGTGAATGCAGGTGTTGATATGATACGTGCCTGTCCTGTGAATATATTCATTCACAGACGGACGTTGCTCACCTACAACCCGGTTGCGGATCATGCCCAAGGTTGGCGCGCGGAAGAATCGTGAGATTGAGCTTGCCCAGCGGGCCATGGTGAATGAGGATGCCGCCGTGGAGTTCTGGGAGCGCCACCGTTGGGGGAACTCCTTCAAAGAGGCGACGGACCGCGCGCAGGCGCTGGGGCTCACTGCGCCGGACATAGCCGTTCACATGGGCGTGAAGCCGCAGACGTACCGTGTGATGCGCGTACCAGGGGAGCACGGCAGGCGTCCCCCTGCGGAGTGGCGGGCTATGTTGGGGCGGGCCATCGATCAGCGGATGGGGGAGCTTGGGGACCTACGGAAGCAGGTAGAGCGGGGAGAGTGAATGGGAATCCGACGGTTGTGGCGGAGTCGTCGCGCGGCGGAACAACGTCCGGGGGTGCTGAAGGAGCCCCGCCCGGCCTGTTATGGGTTAGGGCTGCCAAAGCCTCCGCGAAGCGGGCTCAGGGGATTCGGTCCCCCTGAGCCCGCGCTGCTTTCCCGCCGTCGTCAAAACTCTGTTTACTCTGTTAACTCTGTGTGAGGAATGTTTTTACGTTGCCTCGGCCGACGCTCGGTCAGCCATCCATTTTCGTTTTTCCTGGGATTCGGACGGCGGATGGGTCATCTTTCCCATGCGGCGGACGCGCGCGGAGAGCATCATTCACGCGTCCGAGCGAACGCCCGCAGGGGAACCACATCCGAAGTGCCCGAACCATGAACGCCGACACGCTCACCTCCCGCTCGATCCTGCTCGTGGACGACGAGGAGGCCAACCTGGACCTGCTGGAGGGCTTCCTTCGCTCCGAGGGATATCACGCCCTCGTCCGCACCACCGACCCGCGGCAGGTGCTGGCGCTGATGGAGGCGCACCGCCCGGACCTGGTGCTGCTGGACCTGCACATGCCTCACAAGGACGGCCACACACTCCTGCGCGAGCTGCAGGCGCACGTCCCGGGCGACGATTACGTTCCGGTGCTGGTGCTCACGGCGGACGTCACCACGCAGGCGCGCGAGCGGGCGCTCTCCGGCGGAGCGCGCGACTTCCTCACCAAGCCGTTCGACGTGGTGGAGGTGCTGCTGCGCGTGCGCAACCTGCTGGAGACGCGCGTGCTGTACCTGCGCCAGCGCCAGGCCCGCGAAGCGGCGGAGCGGGCGGAGCGGCGCGCGGCCTTCCTGGCCCAGGCCAGCCACGTCCTGGCCACCTCGTTCGACACCTGCACCACGCTGGCCCAGCTGGCGCGCCTGGCGGTGCCCGAGGTGGCGGACCTGTGCGTGGTGGACGTGCTGGAGGCCGACGGCAGCTACCGCCAGGTGGGCGCGGCGCACGTGGACCCGGAAAAGGAGGGGATGATCCGCTCCGTCGCCCCGGGCGAGCGCACGCGGCACCACCCCTTCGCCGCGATGTTCGAGGCGGGGGAGCCGGTGCTGCTTTCGGAGGTGCCGGAGCCGTTCGTCCGCGAGATCGCGGACAGGGGCGAGGCGATGGAGGCGCTGGTGGGGGCGATCGGGCCGCGTTCGGCCATGGTGGTGCCGCTGCGCGCAGGCGACCGGGCCATCGGCGGCATCACGCTGGTGGCGGCGGAGTCCGGCCGCCGCTTCGACGCCGACGACCTGGCGCTGGCGCAGGAGCTGGCCACCCGCGCCGCGCTGGCGGTGGAGAACGCCCGCCTCTTCGCGCAGGCGCAGGCCGCCACCCGCGCCCGCGACGAGATGCTGGCCGTGGTCGCGCACGACCTGCGCAACCCGCTCTCCACCATCTCGCTGGGCACCGAGCTGCTGCTGGACACGACGGCCGACGACGCGGCGCACGCCTTCCACCGGCGCCACCTGGGCACCGTCAAGCGGTCCGCGGAGCGGATGAACCGGCTGATCCAAGACCTGCTGGACGTCACCCGGGTGGCCGGGGGGAAGATGGCGCTCACCTCCCAGGACGAGGACCTGTCGCTGCTGCTGGCCGAGGCCGCCGCCATGCTGCGGCCGCTGGCCGAGGCGCGCGGCATCGCGTTCACCACGCGGGGGACCAAAGGGCTGCCGCGGCTGCGGGTGGACGGCGCGCGGCTGATGCAGGTGATCAGCAACCTGGTGGGGAACGCCATCAAGTTCACCCCCGAGGGCGGCCGGGTCACCCTGTCCGCCACGCTGGAGGAGAGCGAGCTGCGGATCGCCGTCATCGACACCGGCAGCGGCATTCCCGCCGAAGCGCTGCCGCACGTGTTCGGGCGCTTCTGGCAGGCGGACGACGCCGACCGCCGCGGCCTGGGGCTGGGGCTGGCGATCGCGCGCGGCATCGTCGAAGCCCACGGCGGCCGCATCTGGGTGGAAAGTGAGCCGGGGCAGGGCAGCATCTTCCAGTTCACCCTCCCCGCCCGGGAAGCGCCCGCTGCGTCCGACGCCGCCGAGCCGGAGGAAGCCGGGGCGCTGGCGGCGGCCTGAGCGAGCGGGCCAGGGCTCCAGCAGGCCCCCTCCCGCTCGTCGCCTCGCACGCGACGCAGGTCTCGCCACGCGCAGTCGAATTCTCCCTTCCCCCACGCAGTTTGTGGGGGAAGGGCCGGGGATGGGGGGTGCTCGGCGGGCGGCAGGATGCCCGCCCGCGCTGCACGAACATAGCGGTGCCGCCGCGACGGAACCCACTCCCTTCCCCCACGCAGTTTGTGGGGAAGGGCCGGGGATGGGGGGCGCTCGGCGGGCGGCGGGATGCCCGCCCGCGCTGCACGAAGCCAGCGGCCGAAACTGCCGGGGGAGGTTGGGCACGGGCCGGTTCTCGAGCGGTGGTGGACGTCCGTTGATGCATAACGGTGCCGCCGCGACGGAACCCACTCCCTTCCCCCACGCAGTTCGTGGGGGAAGGGCCGGGGATGGGGGGCGCTCCGCGCGCGGCTCGCTACCCGCCTCCGTGCACGAGCGCGGCGCCCGCCTCCGCCGGCGCAACTCGACGTCCCCGAAACCCGCCTTCCATCCTCTCGGCACTCCTCCCGAGCCGTTGCCGGGCCAAAGTTTGACGGTTTACCTGCCGCAGGCTATGTTTCTGCCCGTCGTTACCAGGCCGAGCACCCGGACGGAGGTTACATGGCGCTACGCGACCGCTTTCGTGGTCTGACGCTCGCGGACAGCCTTGCGCTGCGCGTGAACGAGGACCCGCGGCGGCCCTTCGTTGCGTTCGAAGACCGCAGGCTCACGTACGCGCAGGTGGACGCGCAGGCCGACGCCCTGGCGGCGGCGCTCCACGAGCTGGGGATCGAGGCCGGAGACCGCATCGCGCTCACCCTTCCCAACTGGCCCGAGTTCGTCGTCTCCACCTTTGCGGCGGCCAAGCTGGGCGCCGTCATCGTCCCGCTGAACCCGCGCTTTACCCCGCCCGAGCTGCAGTACATGCTGCGGCACTCCGAATCCGCGGCCGTGGTCACGGCCGAGAACTGGGAGGGGGTGGACTACCTGGCGCGGTTCGAGCAGTTCCTGGGCGCGCTGCCGGACCTGCAGTACGTGCTGTCCGTCGGCGAGGAAGACCTCTGGTACGACGACCGCATCCACCAGTTCGAGGACCTGGTGAGCAGCGGCGACGGACGCCCCTACCCGCGGCACCAGGGAGGCGCGGACGAGCTGTTCGCCATCCTCTACACCTCGGGCACCATGGGCAAGCCCAAAGGGGTGGAGCTCACGCACGAGAACCTGATGGCCAACGCCGCCCTGAGCGCCGACGCGCTGGGGCTGGTGCCCGACGACGTGGTGTTCGGCGTGAACACGCTGTTCAACGCGTTCGGCATCGGTACCGGGGTGCTGGGCACGATGGTGGCCGGGGCGTCGCTGGTGCTGCACGAGGGGTACGACGCGGCCGCGGCGCTGGACATCGTGGAGCGCGAGCGGGTCACCGTCTTTCACGGCGTCCCCACCAACTTCGTCCTGGCGCTCAACGCACCGGACCGCGCCTCGCGCGGCACCGGCTCGCTGCGCACCGGCGTGGTGGCGGGGGCGCCGGTCCCCGATGAGCTGGTGCAGCGCATTCAGCGCGAGCTGGTGCCGGGGGTGCGGGTGGGGTACGGGATGACGGAGACGGGGAACCTGGTTTCCGTGAACACGCCCGACGATCCCCCCGGAAAGCAGGTGGCCACCGTGGGGCGCCCGCTGGCGGAGGTGGAGGTGCGGGTGATCGACGCCGACGGCAGCGTGCTGCCCGTGGAGTCGGTGGGCGAGGTGGCGGTTCGCGGGCCCTGCGTGATGCGCGGGTACTACCGGCAGCCCGGCGAAACGGCGCAGGTGTTCACGCCCGACGGCTTCTTTCTGACCGGCGACCTGGGGATGGTGGATGAAGAAGGCTTTCTTCACCTGATCGGGCGCCGCAAGGAGATGATCATCCGTTGCGGGTTCAACGTGTACCCGCGCGAGGTGGAAGACCGGCTGCACGCGCACCCGGCGGTGCTGGACGTGGCGGTGGTGGGGCTGCCGGACGAGGTGCTGGGCGAGGC
>JAHWJJ010000267.1 GCA_019348475.1 Gemmatimonadota bacterium
GGGCGGGCGCGCATGATGGCGTCGTGGAACGCGTCTGGCGTCCCGCGCAGCCCCTCAAGCGACATGGCGCCCGCGACCTCCGCCGCCTCCACCGCCCGCTCCGCCCCCCGCAGCACCAGCGCGCCCACGCCGGCCATGAACTGCGTGCCGTTGTTCAGGGCCAGCCCCTCCTTGGCCTGCAGCCGCACCGGCTCCAGCCCGCCCCGCCGCAGCGCCTCCGCGCCGGAGAGCACCTGCCCGCCCACCTCCGCCTCGCCTTCGCCCACCAGCACCAGCGCCAGGTGCGACAGGGGCGCCAGGTCGCCGGACGCGCCCACGGAGCCCTGCTCGGGGATCACGGGGTGCACGCCGCGATTGAGCATGTCGAGCAGCCGCTGCACCACCAGCGGGCGGATGCCGGAGAAGCCCCGGGCCAGCACGTTGGCGCGCAGCAGCATCATCGCCCGGGTCTCGGCGCGGCTCAGCGGCGGGCCGTAGCCGCACGCGTGGCTGCGGATCAGGTTGATCTGCAGCTCCTCCAGCCGGTCGGCCGCGATCGGCGTCTCGGCCAGCCGCCCGAATCCGGTGGTCACGCCGTAGACCGTGGTCCCCTCCGCCAGCGCGCGCTCCACCACGTGCCGGGAGCGGTCCATCCGCGCCTGCACGCCGTCGGCGAAGACGACGTGCGTCTCCGGATTGGTGGCGGCGCGCTCCACGTCTTCCAGCGAAAGGGTGTCTCCGTCGATCTCGATCCGGTCGGGCATGGGTTCTTTCGCGGCGATGGGGGGAAAGCGCGGAAAAATAGACAGGGGCGGCGGCGGGGACAACGGGCGGGGCTTGCGGGTGAACGGGTGAACGGGTGAACGGGTGAAGGGGTGGGCGGCGCCGGAGCGGCGGAGGGGCGGACGCCGAAGCGCCCGCCCCTCCACCTTCACCTGTCGTGCTGTCCCATCTCCCGGCCTGGTGCGTCCGACCCTCAGCACTCGCCGTTGCGGCGGCGCTTGGGCGTGCAGGGTTTGGTCTTCACCGGATCCGTTGTCGTCGTGGGCGGAACCAGGATGCGGCTGTACAGCAGATGGCTGTTCATGGTGTGCCCGTTGTTGAGCGTCGTGGCCAGGACGATGTTCTGTGTCGCGTTGGTCACCAGCAGGTCGCGCACCTGCAGCGGACTGGCGCCGGGCGCCTGCTGCAGCACCAGCGCGGCGGCGCCGGCTACGTGCGGGCTGGCCATGGAGGTTCCGCTGAGCGACGCCGTCTCGGTGGAGCTTCCGTTGTACGCGGAGGTGATGCCGCTCCCCGGCGCGAACAGGTCGATGCACGCGCCGTAGTTGGTCCACGAGGTGCGCGTGTCGGTCGCGTTGCTGGCCGCGACGGTGACGGCCTCGGCCACGTTGCTGATGGGGAACATGCAGGCGTCCGCCCCCAGCGTGCCGTTGCCCCACCCGTTCCCCGCCGCCACGACCACGGTCACGCTGGACGAGATCATCCCGCGCACGGCGTCGTCCACGGGGGTGCTGGTGCCCATGGTCTTCGTCGGAATCACGTCGCCCAGCGACATGTTCACCACGGCGGGCAAGGTGCCGTTCGCCGCCACCCACTCCATCCCCGCGATCACGTCGGCGTCGCTGCCGTAGCCGGCGCAGTTCAGCACGCGCACGGCCACCAGGCTGGCCTGCTTGGCCACGCCGTACGTCCTGCCGCCGATGGTGCCGGCCACGTGCGTGCCGTGCCCGTGGCAGTCGTTGTTCATGTCGCCGATCAGCAGCGCGTCCGACGGATCGCCGCGGAACGCGTTGAAGCCGTCGGACGCGCGCCCCTCGAACTCGGCGTGGTCAAAGCGGATGCCGGTGTCGATGACGTACGCCGTCACCCCGGCGCCCGTAAAGTCGTAGGTGTAGCTGCCGTCCACCGGCCGCGCGCGCTGGTCGATGCGGTCCAGCCCCCAGGTGGCGCCCGTCTGCGTGGTCCCCAGCGCCTGGAACTGCCGCTGCACCGTGATGCGCACCACGCGCGGGTCCACCGACAGCGCCTGCGCGGTGGCGTCGGGAATGGCGCCCGCAAAGCCGTTCATCAGGTGCTCGTACACGTACCTGGGCTGAATGCCGTACTCCGCGGCCAGGGCGGGGGCGTCGGCGGCCCAGTCCAGCTGCACCACGTAGTGCCCGGGAATGGAGCCGTCCTCCGCGGCCTGCAGCAGCAGCGGCCCGCCGCTGGACGGGGTGACCGGGGTATCGGCCGCGTCGCAGGCGGCCAGGCCGCCAAGGGCCAGAAGGATGAACAAGCGTCGCATGGCGACCTCCGTTGGATGGATGACGATTCGGCTGTGCCCATCCGAATGCAAGCATCGCCGCCATCCCCACCAGCGGAGCCAAGTGCATCCCCTGCATGCACTTGCCGTTTCTCGCCCTGCGCGGGCGCGCGACGAGATGCACGATTGTGGTGAGAGTGCCAGATCCGCGTTCATCAAAATTGTGCAGAGGAGCCCCTCGACCGTCGCGCTCCCGCGGCGAAACTCCGCGGCGCGTCCGCCGTAAGGAGCGCGGGGCAGCAGGAGGCTTCTGCCATGGAATGCTCAACGCATGTGAGGCTCGACATGAGAAATCCCGGTACGGCGGCGGTGCTCAGCTTTCTGATTCCAGGGCTGGGGCAGCTCTACAACGGCGCCTGGATTCGCGCGATCTTCTGGTTCATCATCACCCCCGGCCTGTGGCTGGGGACCGGCGGTTTCTTAGGATGGGTGGCGCACGTGGTCGCGGCCATCACGGCGTACAACTACGCCAGGCGCCATCCGCATCCCGGGCTGGACTGATCGCCCGCAGCGCCTGCCTGCCAAAAAGAGCAGCAGAGGATCGGAGTCCCCTGCTGCTCTGCGTTGCGACGATGAACCGCGCGATGTTCGTTCAGCCCTTCAGCGCGCGGCGGACGGAGTCGATGACGCGGTCGACGAGCAGTTCGGCGGGCTCGGGGATGGTGGCGCCGGCGGCCTTCACGTGGCCCCCGCCGCCGAACTCGCGCGCCACCCGGTTCACGTCGGCCGCGCCGTTGGAGCGGAACGACACCTTCGTCTCCCCTGGCCTGGTCTCGCGGAAAAGCAGTGCCACCTCCGTCCCCTCTACCGAGCGCACGTGCTCGATCAGCCCGTCGAAGTCCTCGCCGGTGGCGCCCAGCCGCGCGGTGACCCGGTGGGGCACCACCATCCAGCTGATGCGCCCGTCCGGGTCCGACTCCAGGCTTTCCAGCGCCTCGCGCAGCAGCTCCAGCCGCCGCCGCGGCGCCGTGGCGAACAGCCGGCGGTACACCACCTCCGGATCGATCCCCAGCCGCATGAGCTCCGCCGCCACCGCCAGCACGCGCGGCGTGGTGTTGCCGTAGCGGAACGAGCCCGTGTCGCTCACCAGCGCCACGTAGGCGCCCAGCGCCGAGGCGTGCGGCACCGCGTCGCCCGCGACCGTGATCAGGTCGTACACCATCTCGCCGGTGGCGGCGGCGCTGGCGTCCTGCACCGCCACGTCGCCCACCACCTCGCGCCCGGGCGGATGATGGTCCACCACCAGCGTCCGCTCCGGGGCCAGGAAGGTGGCCAGCCCCGCCAGCCGCTCGGGCTCGCTGGTGTCCAGCACCAGGTGCAGGTCCGCGTCTTCCAGCGCCGCCTCGCCCTCCGGCGTGCCGAAGTCCGCCACCACGTCCTGCCGGTGCAGCACGAACCGCAGCGAATCGGGGAACGGGGTGGGGTTCACGATGGTGGCGCGCACGCCGCGCCCCTGCAGCCACGCCGCCACCGCCGCCTGCGACCCGGCGCCGTCGCCGTCGGCGTGCACGTGGGTGTGCAGGGCCACGTGCCGCGCCCCCAGCAGCGGCTGCAGCAGCCGGCGCAGGGGAAAGGCTCGGGACTCGGGGACGGCCAGCAGGTCGCTCATCGGCTCCGGTGCAGGGGTGCGCGCGCGCTGGGGAAGATGCTACCGAGGCGGGGCCGCGCGCGCAACGTGTGCGGACGTTTTCTCGCTCTGCTCCCACGGCGGTCCGTGAATGACGCGAGAAGAACGCGTTCCGGCGGTGTCGACCCGGTGAAAGGAGTCGCCTCGTGCCCGTGGCTCCGGCGTGCCCGAGAAGAAATCTCTGCTCGATGCGGATCAGCCGAGGTCCAGGGCCGTCTGCGGATCTTCCTGTGTCTTCCCTGCCCCGGGGTCGTCCACGGGCGCGGCGGATTCCTGCTCCCGGATCCACCGCTCGATGATGGAGACGACGTGGGCGCGCTCCTCGGGCGTGAGCTCGCGGCCCTTGGGGATGCGGTGCCACTTGCCCAGGCATCCGCGGCAGCACGTCGCGGTGGCGTGCTGGGCGATGAAGACGGGGTGCCCGCGCATGGGCGTCTGCTTGCCGTCGTTCGGCGGCTCCGCGGGCGCCAGGCGCGCGGCGATCATCTGGCCGGCGTGGCGCAGCACCGTTTCCATCCCCCTGCCGCGCACGTACGCGAGCTCCGGCCCGCGCAGCCGAAAGCGGCGGCGGAAGGTGGACTGGCCGAGGGCGGCAAACAGGTCGTCGTGGTCGCGCATGCAGGCAATCTAACATCCCGCCGCGGCCCCGCCGAACTCCCCCAACGGCGCGCGGGTGGGGCGATGTTCTTGCGGGACGCGTAGCAGATTACGATGCGCCCTCTCGCGTGGCGCGGCCGGAATGCGTATCGTCAGGCGCATCCACAGTGAACTCGACCGTGAACGGATCGGAAGACGCATGGCGGAGCCCAGGGTGCCCGGCAGGGACGGGGAAGGCGGCAAGAAGGGCGTTTCGAAGACGGCGCTGGTGCTGGGGGCCGCGGGGCTGTTTCTGTTCATCGTGGGCGTAAAGCGCAAACACCGCCTGCACGCGGAACGCGAGACCGCCGAGCGCGAGCGGGCGGCGCGCGACGACGGGTAGCCTTGCGCGCCAGCAAGGTGGGAGCGCGAAAAGAGGCAGGCAGCCGCGACTGCCTGCCTCTTTTCGCGCCGCACCGGCGCGTCACTGCCCCGCCGGTGAAGCGGGCGGAGGGGGCCGCCGGCGTCCGCGGCGGCGCCGATCCGTCCCCGTACGCGCACGCTCGAGTTCCGCCTTCAGCCGGTCCAGCACGCCCAGATCGCAAAGCTCCGCATCCTTCAGCCTCTCGGCCGAGCCCCAGATGTTGTCGAAGTAGTCGGCGAAGAGCGCCACGATGCGCGGGTGCCGCACGGCCAGGTACTGCTCGCCATGGGGTCCCCGCACCTCGCCACGGTGCGTGCCGAAGATCACCTCGTCGCGATCGATGAGCGTGAACTGCAGCAGCGGCGGCAGACGCTGGTGGTCCACGTCGAAGTACCGCACGTAATGCGTGCCCGCCCTTTCGTCCTGCAGCACCTTGCGTGCACGCTCCACCCGGCCGGCGGAGGGAAACGTGAAGACCTCGCGGATGCGGATGTGGTTGCGCCCCTTGCAGGCCGCGGTCAGTGACGCCTCGTACGTCTTGAACGCCTGCTCTTCGTCGCTGTTTCGCGCCGGCGCCGAAACGGCGCCCCAGGTAAGATCGTCGACGGAGGCCTTGGCCCCGGTGACGCGCACCGCCAGGTATCGGTAGTATTCCAGCGGGTCCATGGGCGGCCGGACCTCCACCCCCTTCAGCGCCATCACCAGGTCGGTGCCCTTGGCATTCAGCAGCCGCTCGAAGCCCTGCGTCTGCCCCAGGTTGGCTGTGCTTATCTCTGCCCGCAGCGCGTGCAGCAGCTGCTCGTCGTGCTCCGCCACGGCCGTCCGCAACTGCTCATGCTCCTCGCGCCGCTCCTCGAGCAGGTACAGAGCCATCGTCCCCAACAGCAGCAGCGTCATGTGGGGCACGTATCCCTCGAGAACCGTCCCCTTCAGCATGTCCAGCATGTCGAGGACCGCCACCAGAAACGAAAGGCCGGCGAAGACCTTGAGCAGGATGATGGAGGCCTTTACCCGGCGCGTGTCGGGGCTCTTGCCCGGCACCGCGGCCGCACCGACATGGGGGTCATGATCAGACATGCGGTGATGGTGGAGCGGGATCGAAGGCCGACACCGAAGTATGTATGTGCTCGTTTCCGGAGCGGCACAAGAGGATGGACGCGGGCCCCGCGGCGGGCACTCGCCGACCCGCCCCCCGGCGCAGTATGTTGCGGCGACCGACATCCCGTGCACCACCACCGGAAGAGGCCGATGCCCGCGATCGACTTTCTGCAGCGCAACCGCGACAAGCACCTGGACGAGCTCAAGGAGTGGCTCCGCATCCCCAGTGTGAGCGCCAAGAGCGAGCACCGGGACGACACCGCGCGCGCCGCCGAATGGCTGGCGGAGCGCATGCGCGAGGCGGGGCTCACGGTAGAGATCATCGCCACCTCAGGACACCCCGTTGTTCTGGGCGAGTGGCGCGGCGCGGCCCCGGGCGCGCCCACCCTGCTGGTCTACGGCCACTACGACGTGCAGCCGCCGGAGCCGCTGGACGAGTGGAAGAGCGCGCCCTTCGAGCCCGAGGTGCGCGACGGAAACCTGTTCGCCCGCGGCTCCGTCGACGACAAGGGCCAGGTGTACCTGCACGTGAAGGCCGTGCAGGCGCTGCTGG
>JAHWJJ010000020.1 GCA_019348475.1 Gemmatimonadota bacterium
GGCTCGATGCGGAAGCCCCGCACCTTCACCTGAAAGTCGGCGCGGCCCAGGTACTCCAGCTCGCCGTTCGCCAGCCAGCGCGCGCGGTCGCCGGTGGCGTACATCCGCTCCCCCGCCGCGCCGGACGCGTCCGGGAGGAACGCCGCGGCGGTCAGCTCCGGCCGCCCCAGGTAGCCGCGCGCCACCCCGGCGCCCGCCAGGTACAGCTGCCCCACCACGCCCGCGGGGACGGGACGCAGCCGGTCTTCCAGCACGTACGCCCGGCGCCCGGCGAACGGCCGCCCGATGGTGACGCGCTCCGCGTCCGGCGCCACCATTCCGTGCGTGGCGTACGTGGTGTCTTCGGTGGGCCCGTAGACGTTGTGCACCTCCGCGATCCCGGCCGCCGACAGGGCGCGGGCCACGTCCAGCGGCAGCGCCTCGCCCGCCAGGTTGATGCGGCGCACGGAGCCCGGGAGCGCGCCCAGGCGCAGCAGCTCGTGCGCGGCGCCGGGGACCATGCTGACCTGCGCGACGGCGACCGCGGGGTCCAGCTCCGCCAGCGCCAGCGCATCGCGCACCAGCACCAGCGGCGCGCCCGAGGCAAGGGCGAAGTGCACCTCCGCCACGTGCACGTCGAACGAGATCGAGGTGGAGCCCAGCACCCGCTCCCCCTCCGCCAGCGGAAAGGCGGCGCGCATCCAGGCGACGAACGCGCCCACGCTCCCGTGGCGGATCATCACCCCCTTGGGCCGGCCGGTGGACCCGGAGGTGTAGATGACGTGCGCCAGCGACTCGGGATGGATGTCGACGACGGGCGCGGTGTCCGCCTCCGCCGCGATCGCCGCCGCGTCCGCATCCAGGTCCACGATCCGCAGCCCGTCGATCGCGCGGACCGCATCGTCCACCCCGCAGCGCACGATGAGCACGCGCGCCGCCGCGTCCCGCATCACGCTGGCGATGCGCTCCGCGGGAAAGTGCGGCTCCACGGGGACGTACGCCCCGCCCGCCTTCAGCACGGCGAGGAGCGAGACGACCAGCTCCGGCGTCCGCTCCAGGCACAGGCCGACGCGCACCTCCGCGCCGACTCCAAGGCGCCGCAGGTGGTTCGCCAGGCGGTTGGCGCGCGCGTCCAGCTCCGCGTACGTGAGCGACGAGCCCTCGTGGACCACGGCGACGGTGTCGGGCGACGTCCGCACCCGCTCCGCGAACTGCGCCGGGAAGGGGGCGGGGGGGCGGTGGAAGGCGGGGCCGGCGCGCCAGGCGGCCAGCGCGGCGGCGTCCGCCTCCGCCAGCAGCGGCAGGTCGTGGACGGGCGCGTCCGGCGCGGCCAGCGCGCCCTGCAGCAGGGTGCGGAAGTGCGCCAGCATCCGCTCCGCGGTGGCCGCGTGGAACAGGTCCGCCGCGTACTCCAGGGTGGCGTGCATCCCGTCCGCCCGATCGCGGAGCGCCAGCAGCAGGTCGAACTTGGCCGCGCCCCCCTCCGCCCCCACCGGCTCCGCCGCGACGCCGGGGAGCGCCAGCGCGCCCTCGTCCGCGGACTGCAGGGCGAACATCACCTGGAAGATGGGCGCGGTCCCCAGCACCCGGCCGGGCGCCAGCTCCATCACCAGCTTCTCGAAGGGCACGTCCTGGTGCGCGAAGGCGCCCAGCGTGGCCTCGCGCGCCCGCGCCACCAGCGTGCGGAAGGCGGGGCGGTCGTCCAGCCGCGCGCGCAGCGGCAGCGTGTTGACGAAAAAGCCGATCAACGCCTCCGTCTCGCCGCGCGTGCGCCCGGCGAAGGGCGAGCCCACCACCACGTCGTCCTGGCCGGCGTAGCGGGCCAGCAGCGCCTGGAAGGCGGCCAGCAGCACCATGTAGGGCGTGGCGCCCTCGGCGCGGGCCAGCGCCTCCACCCCCTCCCACAGCGCCCGCGGCAGCACGGCGCGCAGCCGGGCGGCGGGGCGCTCCTCCACCGGGGCGCGTGGGGCATCCGTGGGAAGCTCCAGCAGCGCGGGGGCGCCGGCCAGGGCGCCGCGCCAGTACGCCACCTGCCGCTCCAGCGCCTCGCCCGCCAGCCAGCCGCGCTGCCACGCCGCGAAATCCGCGTACTGCACCGGCAGCTCCTTCAGCGCCGGGCTCTCGCCCGCCGCAAAGGCCGCGTACAGCGCGGCGAGCTCGCGGTGCAGCACGCCCAGGCTCCACCCGTCCACCACGGCGTGGTGGAAGGTGAGCAGCAGCACGTGCGCGTCCCCGCCGGTGCGCAGCAGCGCGAAGCGGTAGAGCGGGCCCCGCGCCAGGTCGAACGGACGGGCGAACTCGGCCTGCGCCCGCGCCTCCGCCTCCTCCGCCGTCGCCTCCTCCACCGCCAGCACGGCGGAGGGCGCTGCGAGCACCCCCTGCTGCGCCCCCTCCGCCGTCGCGCGGAAGACGGTGCGCAGCGCTTCGTGGCGGCGCACCACCTCGGCCAGGGCGCGCGCCAGCGCCGGCACGTCCAGCGCGCCGGAAAGCCGCCACGCCAGCGGGACGTTGTAGGCGACGCTCCCCGGCTGCAGCTGGTGCAGGAACCAGAGCCGCTCCTGGCCGAAGGAGAGCGGAAGCATCCCGCCGCGCGGCACGGGGACCAGCGGCGGCGCGGGCGCGGGGCCGCCGCCGCGCAGCAGGCCGTCCACCACCGCCGCCACGCCGGCCGGCGACGGGTTCTCGAAGAGCGCGCGCAGCGGCAGCTCCACCCCGAACACCTCGCGCAGCCGCGACACGGCGCGGGTGGCCAGCAGCGAGTGCCCGCCCAGGGCGAAGAAGCCGTCGTGCGCGCCCACGCGCTCCACCCCCAGCACCCCCGCCCACACGGCGGCCGCCACCTCTTCCGTGGGAGTGCGCGGCGCCACGTACGCGTCCTCGTCCACCCACGCGGGCGCGGGAAGGGCGCCGCGGTCCACCTTGCCGTTCGTGGTCAGCGGGAGCGCGTCCATCCGCACCACCGCGGCGGGAACCATGTACTCCGGCAGACGCGCCTCGAGGTACGCCCGCAGCTCGTCCGCCGGCGCATCGCACACCGCGTACGCCACCAGCCGCCGGTCGCCGGGGCGGTCCTCGCGCACCACCACCGCCGCCTCACCCACCGCGGGGTGCCCCAGGAGGACCGACTCGACCTCCGCGGGCTCGATGCGAAAGCCGCGGATCTTCACCTGCGTGTCCACCCGCCCGACGAACTCGATCGCGCCGTCCGCCAGCCGGCGCACGCGGTCGCCGGTGCGGTACAGCCGCTCGCCCGCGACGAACGGGCTGGCGACGAACTTCTCCGCCGTAAGCCCGGGGCGGTTCAGGTAGCCCACCGCCAGCCCGGCGCCGCCCGTGTACAGCTCGCCCGGCACGCCGGCTGGCACCGGCTGCATCCCGCCATCCAGCACGTAGACCCGCGTGTTCGCCAGCGGCCCGCCGATCGGCGCCGTCGCCGCGCCGGTCGGCAGCGACCGCACGTGGTGCCAGGTGGTGAACGTGGTGTTCTCGGTGGGCCCGTAGACGTGCACCAGCTCCGTTCCGGGGAGTTCCGCCAGCACCCGCCTGAAGTGGGGCACCGAGCACGCCTCGCCGCCCGTGAACAGCCGCCGCACGCCGCGCAGCGCCCCGATGCGCTCCTCCACCACCAGGTTGAACAGCGCGGTGGTGACGAACATCAGCGTCACGCCGTGCCGGGCCAGGATGCGCGCGAGCGCCTCCACGCCCGGCTGTTCCGGCGGATATACCGCCACGCGCGCCCCGTTCAGCAGCGCGCCCCAGATCTCCAGCGTCGCCGCGTCGAACGCCGGTGTGGCCAGGTGGATGAGGACGTCGCCGGGGCGGATGTCGACGTAGTCCGTGTCGCGCACCAGCCGCACGATGCCGCGGTGCGGGACCTCGATCCCCTTGGGCCGGCCGGTGGAGCCGGACGTGTACATCACGTACGCCACCGACTCCGCGTCCGTCCCCGCCGCGATGGGCTCGGTCGATTCCGCCGCGATGGCGTCCGCGTCGGCATCCAGCCGCACCGTGCGCGCGGCGTGCGGGGGGATGCGGTCGATGAAGCGCGATTGCGTCACCAGCACCGCGACGGCCGTATCCGCCGCCATGAACGCCAGCCGCTCCGCGGGATACGCCGGATCCAGCGGCACGTACGCCCCGCCCGCCTTCAGCACCGCGAGGGTGGCGACGATCATCTCCGGGCCGCGCTCCAGGCACAGCCCCACGCGCGTCCCGGCCCGCACGCCAAGCCCGCGCAGGTGCCGCGCGAGCCGGGTGGCGGCCGCGTCCAGCTGCGCGTAGGTAATGCGTTCGTCGCCGAACTCCACCGCCACCGCGTCCGGCGCGGCCGCCGCCACCTGCGCGAACAGCGCGCCGACCGTGGCGCGGGGGAACGGCGTCTCGCGTCCGCTCCACGCGCCCACCAGCAGCGCGCGCTCCGCCTCGGTCGCCAGCGGCAGCGCGCTCACGCGCAGCGCGGGCTCGGCGGCGGCGGCGGCGAGCATCGCCCGGAAGTGCTCCAGCATCCGCGCGGCCGTGGACGCGTCCCACAGGCCGGTGGCGTACTCCAGCGTCGCCGTCGCGCCGTCCCCGTCCGGGCGCAGCCCCAGCAGCAGGTCGAACTTGGCCGTCGCCAGCTCCCGGTGCAGCACCTCGGCGCGCAGGCCGGGGAGCTCCGGCGCGGCGTCGTCCGCGTTCTGCAGCGCCAGCATGGCCTGGAACACGGGGGAGTGGCTCGCCGTGCGCTCCGGCTGCAGCGCCTCCACCACCTTTTCGAACGGCAGCTCCTCGTGCGCGAACGCCCCCAGCACCGCCTCGCGCGTGCGGGCCAGCAGCGCCGAAAACGTCGGATCGTCCGAAACGTCCCCCCGCAGCGCCAGGGTGTTGACGAACAGCCCCGCCACCCCCTGCACCTCGGGCCGCGCGCGCCCCGCTACGGCCGTCCCCACCACCACGTCGTCCTGCCCCGCGTAGCGGGCGAGGAAGGCCTGGAACGCCGCCACCAGCACCATGTACGGCGTGGCGCCCTCGCGCCGGGCCAGCGCCTGCACCGCGTCCCACACCCCGCCGGACAGCCGCCTCCGGATGCGGGCGCCGCGGCCGGTGCGCACGGCGGGGCGGGGGCGGTCGGTGGGCAGCTCCAGCAGCGCGGGCGCGCCGGCCAGCCGCTCGGTCCAGTACGCCAGCCCGCGCCGCAGCGCCTCGCCGGTGGTGCGCGCGCGCTGCCACGCCGCGTAGTCCGCATACTGCACCGGCAGCTCCGCCAGCGGCGACGCGTCCCCCCGCGCGAAGGCCGCGTAGAGCGCGGACAGCTCCCGAAAGAGCACGCCGATGCTCCACCCGTCGGCCACGGCGTGGTGCAGGGTCAGCAGCAGCGCGTGGTCGTCCGCCGTCAGCCGCACCAGCGTGAAGCGGTAGAGCGGCCCCGCGGCCAGGTCGAAGGCGCGTTCCGCCTCGTCCGCCGCGCGCCGCCGCACCGCGGCGTCGCGCTCGGCCGGGGGGAGGTGCGACAGATCCTCGACCTCGATCGATGCCGCCGCGTCCCCGATCACCTGCACCGGGGCGCCCGCGACCTCGCGGAACGTCGTCCGCAGCGCCTCGTGGCGCCGGACGATCTCCGCCAGCGCCCGCTCCAGCGCCGCCGCGTCCAGCGCGCCGGCCAGCCGCACCGCGGTGGGGATGACGTAGGCGGCGCGGTCGGGCTCCACCTGGTCCAGCAGCCACATCCGCTCCTGCGCAAAGGAGAGCGGCAGGGGGCGGTCGCGGGGGACGGGGAGGATGGGGGGCGAATCCGCCCCCGCCGCCCGCGCGGCGTCCACGCGGGCCGCCAGCTCGCGGATGGTGGGCGCCTCGAAGACGGCGCGCAGCGGCAGCTCCACCCCGAACACCTCGCGCACCCGCGCCGCGATGCGCGTGGCCAGGAGCGAGTGCCCGCCCACGTCGAAAAAGTGCTCCGTGGCGCCCACGGCGGCGCGGCCCAGGACCTCGGCCCACACCCCGGCCAGGGCGGCCTCGGTTGCGGTGGCGCACGCCGCCGCCTCCGCCCCGTCGTCCTCCTGCGGCGCGGGGAGCGCGGCGCGGTCCACCTTGCCGTTGGCGTTCAGGGGAAGGCGGTCCATCACCACCAGCGCGGCGGGGACCATGTACTCCGGGAGACGCCGGCGCAGGTGCGCGCGCAGCGCCTCCGCCTCCGCGGCACCTCCCACGTACCCCACCAGCCGCTTCTCCGCGCCGTCCCCCAGCGCCAGGACCACCGCTTCGCGCACGCCGGTGTGGGCGGCCAGGGCGGCCTCCACCTCCCCCGGCTCGATGCGGAATCCGCGCACCTTCACCTGGAAGTCGGTGCGGCCCAGGAACTCGATCTCCCCCGCCCCGCTCCAGCGCACCCGGTCGCCGGTGGCGTACATCCGCTCCCCCGGGCGCGGGGAGAGCGGATCGGGGACGAACCGCTCCGCCGTAAGCGCCGGCCGGCCCAGGTACCCGCGGGCCAGGCTGCGCCCCGCCACGTACAGCTCGCCGGGCGCGCCGGCCGGCACCCGGCGCAGCCGCGCGTCCAGCACGTACGCCCGCACCCCGCCGGTGGGGCGGCCGATGGCGGGCGCGCCGGCGCCCTCGGCGCGGACGGTGCCGGAGGTGGAGACGACGGCGTTCTCCGTGGGGCCGTAGTTGTTGACCAGGACGAAGGGATGGCGGGCGGAGGGGCGCACGCGCAGCGCGTCGCCGCCGGCCAGGACGGCGCGCAGCGGGGTGTCCGCCGGCCAGTCCAGCGCCAGGAAGCCGTCCACCAGGGGGGTGGGGAGAAAGAGGAGCGAGAGCCGCTCGTCCAGCGCCAGCCGCTGCACCGCCGCGGGGTCCGCGCGCACCTCGTCGGGCACCACGCGCAGCGAGGCGCCGCACGCCAGGTACGGAAACGTCTCCCACACCGCCGCGTCGAACCCCGCGCCCGCCAGCTGCGCCGCGCGATCCGCCGCCGTCACCCCGAAGGCGTGCAGGTGCCAGCGCACCAGGTTCATCAGCGCGCGGTGCTCCACCACCACCCCCTTGGGCGTGCCCGTGGAGCCGGAGGTGTAGACGACGTAGGCGGCGTGCTCCGCGAGCACGCCGCGGGACGGAGCCGCGGCGGGGGCGTCCGCCCACGCCGCGTCGTCCTCCAGCCACACCACGGCGGCATCCGCCCCGGGGGGGACGCGGTCGCGCAGGGGGCGCTGCGTCAGCAGCACCCGCGCGCCGCAGTCTTGCAGCGCGAACGCGATCCGCTCCGCGGGATAGGCGGGATCCAGCGGCACGTACGCGCCCCCCGCCTTCATCACCGCGAGCGCCGCCGCCACCGCCTCCGTCCCCCGCTCCGCCAGGATCGCGACCCGCGACTCCGCCCGCACCCCCAGGGCGCGCAGGTGGTGCGCGAGGCGGTTGGCCCGCGCATCCAGGGCGCCGTAGGAGAGCGCCTCCCGGCCGCACGCCACCGCCGGCGCGTCCGGCGCGCGCGCGGCCGCCGCCTCGAACGCATCCACCACCGTCGGCGCCAGTTCGCCCGGAGCGAGGCCGCCGTCGCTCCACGCCGCCAGTACCGTCCGCTCCTGCGCCGAAAGCAGCTCCACGTCCGCCGCGGGGCCCGCGGGGTCCAACGCGAACGCCTCCAGCAGGGCGCACAGGTGGCCCAGCAGCCGGTCGATCGCCTCGGGGGAAAAGCGCGAAGGCGCGTAGGTCAGCGTCAGCAGCGCCTGGACGCCGCCGTACGCGGAGAGGGTGAGGGGAAACCCGGACTTGCGAAGGATCTGCACCGTGCGGCGGGGCCAGCCGCCGCCCAGGGCCGCCAGCGTTTCCGTCATCGGCTGGAACTCGAACACGGCCAGCGTCTCGAAGAGCGGGGCGCCGGGGGCGCCGCACCACTCCTGGATGCGCTGCAGCGGCGTGTTCTCGTGCGGGCGCACGGCCACCGACTGCGCGCGCACCTGCTCCGCCGCGTCCAGCAGCGTTGCGCCGTCGGGAAGGCGCACCCGCACCGGGACGGTGTTGAAGGTGGGGCCCACGATGGTCTCCGCCCCGCCCGCGGCGGAGCGGCGGCAGGCGCGCGTGGTGCCGAACACCACGTCCGCGACGCCCGCGTGGCGCGCCAGCAGCACGGCCCACGCGGCCTGCACCATGGCGTTCAGCGTGAGCCCGCGCTCCGCCGCCAGCGCCTGCAGCGCGGCCGTCGCCGCGGCGGTGACGCGTACGCTGCGCTGCAGGTACTCCTCCGCCACCGCGTCCTCGCGCACCGGGCCCGCCAGCGGCACCGGTGTGGGCGACGACACTCCGTCCAGCAGCGCACGCCAGAAGCCCTCGCCCGCGCTCCACTCCTGCGCCGCGAACCAGGCCGCGTAGTCGCGGTACGGCCGCAGCGCGGGGAGCTCCGCCCGGCGCCCCTCCACCGCCGCCTCGTACAGCGAAAAGACGTCGCGCAGGACCAGGACCATGGCGCGCCCGTCCAGCAGCGCGTGGTGAAAGGTCCACACCAGCGTCCACCGGTCCGCGGCGCGCCGGAACAGCGCCAGCCGCTGCAGGGGCGCCGCGTCCAGGGCAAAGCCCCGCAGCCGGTCGGCGCGCAGCCAGGCCGCGTATCCCTCGTCGCCCGGCCAGTCGAGCGCCTGCCACTCCAGCTTCACCCGGGGCCACACCACCTGCTCCGCCGCGGCCACCCCCTCCCAGCGAAAGGCCGTGCGCAGGATCTCGTGGCGGGCCGTCACCCGGCGCCACGCCGCGCACAGCGCATCCGCCTGCACCGGGTGGTGCAGGTGGATGATGAACTGCTCCACCTCGGCGCCGGAGCCCGGCTCCAGGAGGGAGTTGAAGAGCATCCCCTGCTGCATCGCCGAAAGCGGGTGCGCCGCTCCCGTAAACGCGGGCGCCCCGCCGGCGGTGGAGCCGGGGAGCGTTTGTGGAGGGGAGAGAGTTGCCACGATGCTGCTGCCTTCGGGCCCACTGGGAGAAAACGCGGCCGCCGGCCCGGAGCCGGCGGCGAGGTACGGCGGTGGTGCGTGTGCGTGCAGAACGCGTCAGCGCGCGTGGCGGCCGGCCGTGCGGGGCGGGTGGCGCGAAACGCGGCCGGGGAGGATCGTCGCCGCCGCCCGACGCGGACCCGCCACCGCAACGCCCGCCCCCCGCCCGCATGCCACGCGCCGCGCCAGCGGGCGCAGAGGGTGCACACGTGAGACCAAAAATGAGCGTATCTGGCGTTGTGTGTGCCGCAAAATCTACCGGGGCGACGCGCGGGTGTCAATCCTAAGTGGCGCGCCGTCACCGTCGTACACGATTTTATCAACTGTCGGATTCAGGTTGACTTTTCCCTGGAGCAGGGTGAGATTCAAAGCGCCACCCGAGACATGCAACACCCGCGATCTCCGCGAGAGCGCAGAATATACGCGCCACGGCGCGGCTTTTTGCCTCTGTCGCTCCGACTCCGGGGGATTACTGACAGGTGGCGGAGAAGGGTGTTACCACCGCCGTGCGGCACCCGCGCGGAGTGTGGGCGTGCGGGGTCCGGAAAATGCACGGCCGCTGGCGCATTCCGGACGGCACAACAGGAGCGCATCAGCCGCGCGCCGGGGACGGACACCGGCCGGACATGGCATGGGCCGCAAACAAGCGTTTTGCGCATGCGGTGGCCGAAGCGGATCGATGCTCGGCCGGCGAAAACGGGCCGGCGCGAGCGGCGGGACCGCCGCCCCACGGAAGGCGGCAGATTCTTGCCAGGCTCCCGGTGCGTGGAGAACGGACGCGGCGATCGGGGCGGAGAAGGACGGACGGCGGACGAACGGAGGCATGCCTCCGCGCCGCGGCAGGCCACCCATGCAGCTGGGATGGGGATGACGACCAACGCAGCACCCCCGCGCGCGCTCATCGTGGGCGCGGGGCCGGCCGGCGCACTGATGGCCATTCTCCTGGGGCGGCGCGGCTACCGCGTGGACGCGTACGAGCGCCGCGCCGACCCGCGCCAGCTGCCCGACGCCGACGTGGAGCGCCGGTCCATCAACCTGGGGCTGTCGCACCGCGGGATCACGGCGCTCACCCGCGCGGGGGTGATCGACGACGTGATGCGCACGGCCGTGCGGGCGAAGGGACGCGTGATCCACGCCTCGGACGGCCGGCTGAGCTTTCAGCCGTACGGCAGCAACGAGCGCGAGATCCTGTACTCCATCTCGCGCATCGCGCTGAACCGCGAGCTCATCCGCCACGCGGACCGCATGGAGAACGTGCGCTTCCACTTCGGGATGCGCTGCGACGAGGTGGACCGCGACGCCGCCACCGCCGTCTTTCGCGGCGACGACGGGCGGACCGAGCGCGTGCAGGGCGACTTCGTGGTGGGGGCCGACGGCGCGTACAGCACGGTGCGGCAGTGGATGCACCGGAACGAGCGGGCCGACTTTCACCAGGAGTACCTGGACTGGGGATACAAGGAGCTGCTGATCCCCGCGGCCCCCGGCGGAAGCTCGCGCATCGAGCTGGAGGCGCTGCACATCTGGCCGCGCGGCGACGCCCTGATCGTTTCGCACCCCAACCCCGACGGCTCGCACACGGCCACCGTGTTCCTGCCCTGGGAGGGCCCGCGCTCGTTCGCGACGCTGCAGACCGAGACGCAGGTGATGCGCTTTTTCGCCGAGGCGTTCCCCGACGTGCCGGGGCTGGTGCCGGAGCTGGCCCGCGAGTTCCTGGGCCACCCCACGGGAAGCCTGGTGGCCACGCGCACGGCGCCCTGGCACCACCGCGACCGCTGCGTGCTGGTGGGCGACGGCTGCCACGCCGTGTACCCGTTCTACGGCCAGGGGATGAACGCGGGGCTGGAAGACTGCCTGGTGCTGGACGACCAGCTGGGCCGCCACCCCGCCGACCGCCAGGCGGCGTTCGCCGCGTACCAGAACGCCCGCAAGGCCAACACCGACGCGCTGCTGGAGCTGGTCAAGGACAACTTCGACGAGCTGCGCGACACGGCCAACCAGCCCACCTTCGTCGCCCGCAAGAAGCTGGACCTTCTGCTGCACCGGCTGTTTCCGGAACGCTGGATTCCGCTGTACACGATGGTGGTGCACACCACCATGCCGTACGCCGAGGCGCTGCGCCGGCACCGGCGGCAGGAGCGGCTGCTCCGCCGCCTGGGCGTAGACGCGGTGCTGGCGCTGGCGCTGCCGGCGCTGGTCGCCGCGCGCCGGCTGGCGTTCCGGCCCGTGAGGGGCGTCCCCTCCGCGAAGGCACGTCCGCCCCTTACTCACGCCTGACCCCCGAATCACCCCTATGCGCACGGACCCGACGGACGCCCAACTGTACCTGGTGCAGCCTTCCGACCTGGCCCTGGACCCGCTCCCCCCCAGGGTGGCGGAGAACCTGGAACCGCTGTCGCGCGTGCTGCAGTGGGCCGACGACTACCTGTGCCGGCCCCACGCCGAGCTGGGGCGCCCCGGGGCGGTGTGCCCCTTCACCCGCCCCGCGCTCAAGAAGGACCTGCTCTTTCTGGCCGTATACCGCGGCGCGGAGCTGGACCAGGACGAGGTGGTGGAGGTGGTGCGCCGTTACCGCGACTGGTTCCTGCAGCTGGAGCCGGCGGAGCTGCCGGCGGCGCAGTACAAGTTCGTGGGCATCATCTTCCCGGACATCCCCGAGTCGGGGTACCTGGACCTGATCGAGGCCACGCAGGCCCGGCTCAAGGCGGAGTACGTGTCGCTGGGGGTGATGATCGGCGAGTTCCACCCCGGCCCGCCGCGGCAGCCGGGGCTGTGGAACCCCCACTTCAGGCCGCTGAAGAGCCCGCTTCCCATGCTGGGCACCCGGCACATGGTGCCCACGGACTTCCCGTTCCTCAAGGACAACCAGGAGCACGTGGCGGGGTACCTGGAGCGGTTCCGCGACACGCTCCCCCTGCGGATGTACGCCGAGATCAAGGAGGCGGCCCGGCGCTTCGGGCTGCAGATGCCGCACACGCCCGCGGCCGACGATCGCGCGCTCGCCCCGGCCATCGCTTGACTACAGGGAACAGGGAATAGGGAATAGGGGGGTCCGTTCGCGGGGCTGGAGTACGCGGAGACGCGAAGACGGGGAGAGAGACAAGCGTCTCTCTCCCCGTCTCTGCGTCTTCTGGGCTCTGTGATATGAGTACCGGCTATCGTGGTTCTTTGTGCATGCGAGGCACAAACGGCGTCTCACCCGGAGGGCGCGGATACAGACGACGCGGTGTTCTCCGCGCCCTCCGCGCCCTCCGCGTGAGACCCGCAGTAGAACTCTCACTCGGTATAAGATGAGGCCTGTCCTATTCCCTACTCCCTATTCCCTATTCCCTGTTCCTCTCAGCGGATGCGCTCGCCGGACGGGGACCACACCTCCACCTCGCCCAGGTTCAGCGCGCGGATCGGCGCCTCGATGGCCGCCAGGTCGCCCGCGACCACGATGGTCAGCGCGCCGGGGGTCAGGCGGCCGCGACCCACGCCAGCGATGTCCGCCGGGGTCATGGCCGCCAGGCGCGGGCCGTACGTGGCGTAGAAGTCCAGCGGCAGGCCCCAGACGAGCAGGTTCTGCATCCGCTGCGCGAGGCCCTGCACCGTCTGCACCGAGGCGGGAAAGCTCCCCGCCATGTTCCCGGTGGCGCCCGCCAGCTCCTCCGCCGGCACCGCCTCGTCCACCATGCGGCGAAACTCGCGCACCGACTCCGCCACGGCGGAATCGGTGGCGTTGGTGCGCACGGAAGAGTTGATGAACAGCGTGCCCGCGCCGCGCAGCGCCACGAAGTTGGCGAACGCCCCGTACGTCCACCCGTGCCGCTCGCGCAGGTTCTGGTTGATGCGCGCGTTGAAGGCGCCGCCCAGCACGTGCGTGAGCGCCGCCAGGCGCAGGTAGTCGGGGTCCTCCGGCCCGATGGCCGCCTGGCCGATGCGGATGGCGGACTGCACCGACCCCGGCCGGTCCACCAGGATCACCCGCGTGGCGGCGACGGGGCGCGCCGCGCTGGGCCGCGGCGACGGGCGCGACGCCGTGGCCCGCCATCCGCCGAACGCCTCTTCCGCCAGCCGCCGCGCCTCGTCCGCCGAGAGGTCGCCCACCAGCAGCAGGGTGGCGTTGCCGGGGGCGTACATGGCCCGGTGCCACTGCACCACGTCGTCGCGGGTGATGGCCTGCAGCGAGGCGGCCGTCCCCCCGGCGGGGCGCGCGTACGGCGCGTCGGCCGCGAACACGGCGCGGGCAAAGGTCTCCCCCGCCAGCCCCTCGACGGTGGCCTGGGCCTGCACGTGGCCGGTGATGGCCTGCTGCCGCACCCGCTCCACCTCGCGCTCGGGGAACGCGGGGGCGATCACCGTCCCCGCCGCCAGCCGCAGCGCCTCGCCGAACACGGGCTTGAGCGCGGTGACGGCGGCAAAGGCCAGGTTCTGCCCCGCGCCCGTCTGGAACTGCGCCCCCAGCCGCTCCATCCGCTCCGCCAGCTCCGGTCCGGACAGCGCCGCCGTCCCCTCCGGCAGCAGGTTGGCCGTGAGCACGGCCAGCCCGTTGCGCGCCGCCGGCTCGTGCTCCGCCCCCGCGTCCACGATCAGGCGAGCGGTCACCAGCGGCACCGCGCTCTGGCGCACGGCGACCACGCGCAGCCCGTTGGCCAGGCGGAACTCGTCCACCGGCGGCAGCGTGTACGGCTGCACGGGGGCAAGCTCCGGCTGCTGGGCAACGATCCGGGGCTCCGGCCGCGTATCCACGCCGCCGCCGGACGCGGCGGGGGTGCAGCCGGCGAGCGCCGCCAGCGCGGTCGCGGCCAGGGCCGTCTTCATCGGCCGGATCATTGGGCTTCCTCCGTGCGCGGGGCGGGGACGAAGACGAGGACGGCGCGGTTGTCCGGCGTCAGCCGCTCACGGACGAGCGACTGCAGATCCTCCACCGTCACGGCGGAAAGGGCGGGAAGCCAGCCGTTGATCCATCCCGCGTTCCCGTGCAGCACGGCGCCCTGCGCCAGCACGTCGCCGCGCCCGCCGAAGCCGCCCATGGTCTGCAGCTGGTTCACCAGGGTGAATCCTTTCGCGGCCTGGGCGCGCTGCAACTCCTGCGCGTCGATGCGCGCGGCGATGCCGTCCAGCTCGGTAAGCAGCGCGGCCTCCAGCGAGTCGGCGCTGGCGCCCGGCCGGCCGATGGCGCCCACCACCAGCATGTCGGCGTCCTCCACCAGGCCGAAGTTGAACGAGAAGACGGTGGTGGCCGCCTGACGGCCGCGCACCATCGACTGGTACAGCGGCGACGAGCGCCCGGTCGCCAGCAGGTCGGCCAGCAGCGCCACCGCCGGCGCCCGCGGGTCGCGCGCGCCGGGGACGCGATAGCCCACGTACACGGCGGGCGAGGGCGCGTTGGGATCCTGGATCACCTCGCGCCTGGCCTCGCCCAGCCGCGGCGGCAGGGGCACGGCGCGCACGGGCGGCGGCTCGGCGCCGCGCGGGATTCCGCCGAAGTAGCGGCGCACCATCTCGCGGGTGCGCGGCACGTCGATGTCGCCGGCGATGGCGAGGACGGCGTTGTTGGGGACGTAGTACGTGCGAAAGAAGGCGCGCACGTCCTCCACCGACCCGTTCTCCAGGTCCTGCATGTAGCCGATGACCGGGTGGTGGTACGGATGCTCCGGCGGATACAGGTTCGCCAGCATCCGCTCCACCCAGCGGCCGTACGGCTGGTTGTCGTTGCTCTGGCGACGCTCGTTCTTCACCACCTCGCGCTGGTTCACCAGCTTGGTCTCGCTGAGCGCCTCGTCCAGCGTGGCCATGCGGTCCGCCTCCAGCCACAGCGCCAGCTCCAGCGCGTGCGCGGGCACCTGCTGAAAGTAGTTGGTGCGGTCCCAGCTGGTGGTGCCGTTGATGTCGGTGCCCGTGCGCGAGCCCACGGCCTCCAGCAACGCAAAGTGCCGCCCCTCGGGCGCGTTGCGAGACCCGGTGAACAGCATCAGGTGCTCGAACAGGTGCGCAAAGCCGGTGCGCCCCGGCTGTTCGTGCTTGCTGGCCACGTCGTACCACAGCACCGTGGCCGCCACCGGGGCCGAGCGGTCCACGTGGTAGATGACGCGCAGCCCGTTCGGCAGCGTCTCCTCCTCGTATTCCAGGTGCACGGAAGGGGCGGGAGGCGCCTGGGCCGCCGCGGCCCCCGGCGGCGCGGCAAGGGCAAGGGCCAGTGCGGGGAGGATTCGTCTCATGTGCCGTTCGCGTTGCAGGTTCGCGATGGGATCGCCGCCCAACCTACGCCGATGACCACGGCGCGACAACGGAGAGGGCGGCGCGGCGGTCGTCAAGACGCCTTGTGACGGGGCGCCCCACGACCGAGGGCCTGGCGCGAATGCTTACGAAAGGCTCTGCGGGTCGATCCACTCGCGCTTGAGGTGCGTCGGATGGAGCGGATCGAAATCGCGGTCGGTTGTGAGGAGAACGGCGCCCATCGCGGAGGCGGTGGCGGCGATCCAGACGTCGTTCTGCTGGTCCATCCGCGTGCCCGCCCGCGTCATGTGCGTGTCGACGGCAGCGTAAGCATGCAGCACGGCATCAGTCCTGATGTCCACAACCACCAGCTCGGAGATGAGTTGCTGCATCGCGTCCACCCTTCGCCGGCCCCAGGAATTCCGCTCCGCGAATGCGAGCATCTCGCCGACAGTGACTACGGATATCCAGGGGGTGAGGGGGCGGGATCTCAGACCGAAGCGAGCCTCGAGCCGCTCGGACGCCGCGCCGCCGCGGGCGAGGTAGATGAGGATGTTTGTATCGAGGAGGATCGGCGTGCCCGCGGGGATCACGACATCTCCTCCAGGAGTTCGAAGATCTCCTCGTCCGTCTCGTCGCCGGGCCACGCGCCGATAATGGCGTTGATGCCGGACCGGGGTCCCTGCGGGCGCCGCAGTTCGCGTGGATCGGCGGTGCCGAACACCGGCCGAGGCGATTCGGACCACAGCGCCAGATCCTGCTCACCGCCGGGCTGCAGCAGGTCCGCATCGATGCGCAGCAGCGACCCGGACGGGCGGAACTGCGCAATCCCGTTCACCACCGCCACCTGGCCGAAGTACGGCGCCAGCACCTCGGGCTCGCCCTCGGCGAGAACCCCGCGGATCTGCTGTCCCGATTGCATCACGAGCGTAAAGGCGCGGTCGCTGTGGCGAATCGCATCCACCTTTCCGGCGATGCGGACCCGCTGTGACCGGGGTATCTGGCGGTGGAGCCGCTTCACGGTGCGGATTCCTTCCGGGGTCACGGTCACGGACGGGCGATCCGGGCGGCCATTCCGAATCTCCACGGATTCTACGCCATGACGGAAAACCTCCCTGAACTCCTCGAACGTCCGGAGCAGTGGCGGGTCGTAGGCGTCGCTGTCTTCGTTGCCCGACAGCGCCTCACCGAGACTGCGCCCCATCAGCGAAAGCGCGGAATCGCCCGGGTCCACTGGCGGGAACAGATCCGCTTGCGTGAAGCGCTGCGGTAGCGCCTCTAGCAGTGTCGGGAAGCGGAGCTCGACGCCCGGCGTGCCGCGGTGAAATCCCGCCATCCGGAAGGCAGCCGCCTCGGTTACCCACGCCGGAGGAAAGCCGCCCTTCGCGGAACTGCGTCCCTCCAGGCGCAGGCGCACGGCGCCCTTGGCACCGCGGTCCACGGCGTGCAGCAGATCCCGCAGCAGGGCACCAGGAAGCCCCTCACCCGGCCCCTGAAATCCATTCAGCAGCAGCGTATAATGCAGCATGTTTCACCTCCCGTTCCGGAGCGGCCACCAAATTCGCATTTTCTTCGGATGGAATCAAGCTCCGTCCTGAGGTGCCCCGGATCCTCAGCTCCGTCTCACGGACCGCTGCGCTTGACGAAATGCAGGTTCTGGACGCGCTGGGTGGCGGCGGTGAGGCCGGTGACGCGGCCGGCGGAGTCGCGGCGGAACTGGACGTACACGTAGCTGCCGTCCGTGAACACGTCGCCGCCCGCAGGGCGCAGGCGCAGGCCGCCGCGCGGGCCGCCGGTCACGCGCAGCTCGTCGCCGGCGCGCGACACCGTCCAGGTGGAGCGAAGCTCGTCGCTTCGATAGGCGCCGGTGTAGCGGTCCAGCTCCGCCGCGGAAGGGCGCGCGTCGGAGGCGGCGCGCAGCACCAGGGGCGTGCGGCGGCCGTCCGCCTGCTCCTCCACCACCCGCGCGCCGTCCGCCGCGTCGCGGAAGGTGAGCGTGAGCGGCTGGCCCTCCACCCGAAAGCGACCCCCGCCCAGCGGCCGCAGCCCGTACCAGGTGATCCACTGCCGCATCTGCAGCTGCCCCTGGTGCACGCGGACGGCGCGGACGAACTGCTCCTCGCGGTTCACGTAGACACCCTGGTAGCGCCGCAGTTCGGCGGCCGAAGGCGGCGGGACGTCCACGGCCGCCGTGCCGGGCGAGCGGCGCTCTGCCTCGGCGATCTCATCGGCGAGCACCACGTCGCTCACGCGCTCGGCGAGCGAGTTGGGCTCGGCGTACTGGTAGACGTTGCACATCACCAGGACGGAGGTGCGCTGGTCGGGGTAGCGCATGAACTGCGAGCGGTAGCCGGCGCTCAGGCCGCCGTGCCACAGGCGCCGCAGGCCCCGGTACGGCTCGGTGTGCAGCGCCATGGCGTACGGTATGGTCTCGCCGCTGTTCAGGCGGCCCTCGCGCATCATCGCCTCCACCACCTCGCGGCCGCCCACCCGCGCGTCGTAGAAGTTGGCGTCCCACCGCGCCAGGTCCTCGGGGGTGGTGGTAAAGCCCCCGCCGTCCCGCGTCATCGCCAGGTGAAAGCCCTCACCGTCGCGGTCCGGCGCGTACGCGCGCACCCGGCGCACGCCGGCCACGGCCGTGCGATCCATCCCCAGCGGGCCAAAGATCCGCGTGCGCTGGAACTCGCCGATCGACTGCCCCGATACGCGTTCGGTGACGCGCCCCAGCAGGTCGTAGCCGGTGTCGTCGTAGTAGTGGCGTTCGCCGGGCGGAAAGCTGAGGCTGGGGATGAGGGCCGGGTCGGAGATGCGCCCGCCGGTGAGCCACCCCGTCTCCGCGTCGCGAAGGCCGCTGGTGTGGTGGATCAGGTGGCGCAGGGTCACGCGCGCGCCGTAGTCCGGAAGCTCCGGGAGGTGCTTCTGCACGGGATCGTCCAGCGACAGCTTGCCTTCGCGCTCCAGCAGCAGGATGCCGAACGTGGTGAACTGCTTGGCCATCGACGCGCCGTCGAAGGCGCTGGCGGTGGTGAACGGCGTGCCCCGCTCGATGTCTGCCGAGCCGTATCCGCGCCCGAAGACGATCCGTCCCGCGTCCATCACCGTGACCATGCACCCCGGCGAGCCGGGCCGGTCGAACTTCGCGAACACGGAGTCGATCCGCGCGCGCAGCACGGCGGAATCGGGCCCCGTGAGCCGCGCCGCGGCGGAGACCGGCGTGTCGGCCGCCGCCCGCGCATGGGCGGCCGGCTGCTCCCGCGCGGCGGCCTCGCGCGGCGCGGGCGAGCCGCAGGCGGCGAG
>JAHWJJ010000268.1 GCA_019348475.1 Gemmatimonadota bacterium
GGCTGGAGGACGTGCGGCGCGACTTCGTGGCCAACGCCTCGCACGAGCTCAAGACCCCCCTCACCGCCATCCGCGGCTTCGCCGAGACGCTGCTGGATCCGCACCTTCCGCCCGAGCTGCGGGCGCAGTTCACGCGGACGGTCAAGGCCAACGCCGACCGCCTGCAGCGCATCGTGGACGACCTGCTGGACCTTTCGCGCATCGAGACCGGCGGCTGGCGTGTGGAGCCGGAGATCGTTTCGCTCACGGAGATCGCGGGCGAGGCGTGGGCGACGCTGGCGTCGGCGGCGGAGGCGAAGGAGGCCCGCATCGAGGTGCGGGTGCCGCCGGAGTGCGAGTTCGTGCACGCCGATCCGTCCGCGCTGCGGCAGGTCTTCAGCAACCTGTTCGGCAACTCCCTCCGTTACATCGCCACGGGGGGCGAGGTGGAGCTGGGCGCGCGGTGCGTCCCCGGCCCCTCGGCCGCCGCCGGGGGCGGGGATGCGGGGGCGGATTCGGGGAGCTGGGTCCAGGTCGCCGTGCGCGACGACGGCGCCGGCATCGCCGCCGCGCACCTCCCCCGCATCTTCGAGCGCTTCTACCGCGCCGACGCGGCCCGCTCGCGCGAGGAGGGGGGCACGGGGCTGGGGCTGGCCATCGTCAAGCACCTGGTGGAGGGGCACGGCGGCAGCATCCAGGCCGAGAGCGAGTTCGGGCGCGGCACCACCATCCGCTTCACCCTTCCCATGCCGCAGGAGGGCGAGGACGCGGCGCAGGGGGTGGAGGAGGAACCCGCGCCCTGACCCTCTCGTCTCCGATCCGTTGCCCGTTACGCCTCCGTGACGGATTGGGGATGGATCGGTAGCTTGTGCGTTCTATTCTCGCCGCGCCCCGGTAGGGAGCGCACGACGAACCCCAGCGAACACTGCCGATGACCCCGCTCTGGCGAAGGATTCTTGCCGTTTCATTCGCCGTGGTCCCCGCCACGGCCGCGCCGGCCGCGGGCCAGGGCTTCACCTTTGTCACGCCCGACTCCAGCGCGGGCATCACCTTGGGTGGCCGGGTCCAGACGATCTTCAACACCACCTCGGTGGATGACGAGCCCGCGACGGCCACCGAGCTGCGCCGCGTCCGGCTGGAGGCCACCGTCCAGCTGAACCGCGTGGTGGGCGGAAAGATCCAGCCGGAGTTCGCCGGCAGCCGCTTTTCGCTGAAGGACGCGTACGTGCGGCTGAGCCTGGACCCCGCGCTGGAGGTGTGGGCGGGGCAGGCGAACCGGCCGTTCGGCGTCATCACGCCCATGAGCTCCACGCGCATCCTCCCCATCGAGCGCGGCGTTCGCATCCGGGGCGTGGACGACGCCTTCGACCAGCACAACCTGATCAGCGAGCTGGGATACGCGGAGCGCGACGTGGGCATCCAGCTGCGCGGCGAGCCCGCGGGCGCCCCGCTGGGCCTGTCCTACGCCGCGGGCGTGTTCAACGGCCCGGCGCGCGCCCGCGCGCCGGAGGAGAACACGTACCAGGTGGTGGCCCGCGTGGCCGCGCGGCCGGCGGGCTGGGCGCGCGTGGGCGTGTCGTACAGCCGCATCGACTTCGCGAACGTCGTCGACGACGTGGCGGCGGTCGAGACGTCGGAGGGCGACGCGTGGGCGGCGGACGTGGAGCTCGGCTCCGGCCGCGGCGGCCTTCACGTGGTGGGCGAGGTCACCACGGGGGACTTCGACCCGTTCACGGATGGACGCTTCTTCGGCGCGCAGGGGTGGGTGGGATACCGCACCGGCCGCGCCTCGTCCACCATCACCGCGCTGGAGCCGTTCCTGCGCGTGAGCCACGGCGATCCCGACGTTGACGACGAGATCCTCCTGGACGGGACGGGGGGGACGCTCATCACGCCGGGGATCAACCTGTGGCTGGGCGGGCTGAACCGCTTCGCCGTCAACTACGAGATCTGGAATCCCGCGAGCGGCGAAACCGTAAGGAGCTTCAAGGCGATGTTCCAGATGGCGTTCTGAGCCGGGCCGGATCGCCGGCCCATGGTCCTTCCCCTGCTGGCCGCGGCGATCCACGTGGTGGTGGTGAGGCCCAGCCCGTAGTCTACGCGGGCCCGGCGGGCGCGCCCGCCACCCCGCGGGGCACGTCGAGCAGGCGGTGGATGCGCTCCAGCAGCGCCTCGGGGCTGAAGGGCTTTTCGATGAAGTCCGTCCCCGCCTCCATGCGGCCCCGCGTCCGCGCCTCGTCGCGGTCGTAGCCGGAGATGAAGAGCACGCGGATCCCCGGCCGCTCCGCCATCAGCCGGCGCGCCAGGTCGGTTCCGTTCATCCGCGGCATCACCAGGTCCGTCACCAGCACCTGGACCACGCCCGGGTGCTGGCGGGAGAGCGCCATCGCCTCCGCCCCCTCCGCCGCCGCCAGCACAGTGTACCCGCCGCGCGCCAGCACCCGCTCCGCGAAGCGCCGCACCGTCTCCTCGTCCTCCACCAGCAGCACCGTCCCCCGGCCGCGCGGCTGGGGAAGGGGCGCCGGCGCGTCCTCCTCCTCCGGCTCCTCCGCGACCCGCGCCACGGGAAGGTACACGCGCACGCGGGTGCCGCGCCCCGCGTCGCTGTCGATCCACACGTACCCGCCGCTCTGCTTGACGATGCCGTACACCATCGACAGCCCCAGCCCCGTTCCTTTGCCCGCACCCTTGGTGGTGAAGAACGGCTCGAACGCCGACCGCAGCGTGGCGGCGTCCATCCCCTGGCCCGTGTCGCCCACCTCCAGCAGCACGTACTCGCCGGGCACCACGGAGGGGTACTGCTCCTGGAGCTCCGGCTCCAGCTCCGCGTTCTCGGTGCACACCATCAGCACCCCGCCGCCCGGCATGGCGTCGCGGCCGTTGACCGCCAGGTTCATGATCACCTGCTCCACCTGTGCCGGGTCCGCCCGCACCCGGCTGACGTCCGGGTCCAGCCGCGTCACCAGCTCCACGTCGTCGCCCAGCAGCCGGCCCAGCATGCGCTCCATCTCGCGCACGGACTGGTTCAGGTCCAGCAGCCGCGGCTGCAGCACCTGGCGGCGGCTGAACGCAAGCAGCTGCCGGGTGAGCGCGGCGGCGCGGTCGCTGGCGCGGCGGATCTCCTCCACGTCGTCGCGCGACGGCGACCCCGGCGGCAGGTCGGCCAGCACCAGCTCGGCGTTGCCGCGGATGGCCGTCAGCAGGTTGTTGAAGTCGTGCGCCACGCCCCCGGCCACCCGGCCGACGGCCTCCATCTTCTGCACCTGCAGCAGCTGCTGCTCGCTGCGGCGCAGCGCCTCTTCCGCGTCGCGGCGTTCCGTGACGTCGCGGGAGTTCACCACGATCCCCGCCACGGCGGGGTCGTCCAGGAGGCTGGTGGCCACCGTCTCCAGCACCCGCCACGATCCGTCGCGGTGCAGCATGCGCATCTCGGCCGTGCGCGGGCGGCCGGGTGCCTGGATGGCGCGCTCGAAGACGTCCAGCATGGCCGGGGCGTCGTCGGGGTGCACCAGCTCGCCCAGGTAGGTGCCCACCAGCTCACCCCGCCCGTAGCCCAGCACCCGCTCCACGGCGGGGCTGGTGTAGCGCAGGTCGCCGTCGGAGTCCAGGATGCTGATCACCTCGCGCCCCTGCTCCAGCAGCGAGCGGAACTCGCGCTCGCGCAGCCGCAGCGCCTCCACCGCCTCGCGCCGCTCGGTGACGTTCTCCACCATCTTGATGGCGTAGCGCGGGTGCCCGTCGGGGGAGCGCACCAGCGCCACCGACAGCCGGCCCCACACCAGCCCGCCGTCGCGCCGCAGGTAGCGCTTGGTGGTCTGGTAGTGGCTGATCTCCCCCGCCACCAGGTCGCCGAACCGCTCCCAGTCGGCGGCGATGTCGTCCGGGTGCGTCACCTGGCTGAAGATGGTGCCGGCCAGCTCCTTCTCCGTGTAGCCCAGCATGGACTGCAGCGCGCGGTTGCTGCGCACCAGGTACCCGTCCATGTTCATCAGCGCCATGCCGATGGCTGCCTCCTCGAACACGGCGCGGAACTGCGCCTCGCTCGTGCGCAGGGCCTCCTCGGCCGCCTTGCGCTCGCTGGCGTCGAAGATGTAGCCCTGCAGCACCGCCGCGCCGTCGCCGGCGTGCACGGCGCGCCCCTGCTCCGCCACCCACCGCACGGCCCCGTCCGCGGCGGTGATGCGGTACTCCATCTCGAACGCCGCGCCATCGGCCAGCGCGCTCTCCACCGCGGTGCGGACGGTGTCCCGGTCGTCGGGGTGCACCAGGTCGGCGAAGGCGACGCGGGCATTCCCCACCAGCTCGTCGGGGGCGTAGCCGGTGAGGGCCAGCGACCCGGGGCTGGCGAACTCAACCGTCCACTGCGCGTCGTTGCGGCAGCGGTACGCCATGCCGGGGAGGTTGGCCAGCAGCGCGTCCCGCGTGCGGCGGCTTTCGCCCTGCTGCGCCTCGCGCCGGTGGCGGTCCACGGCGTAACGCAGCGCGCGCTCCAGCAGCCCCGGGGTCAGCTCGTGGGCCCACAGCACGTCCACCGCCCCGGTCTCTTCCACCTCCCGGGCGGCGGGCGGCCCGCCGTCCTGCGCCAGCAGCAGCAGGGGCCCCGTCCACCCCGCCGCGCGGGCCGACCGCGCCAGAGCCGCCACGTCCGCGTCGTATTCCGCGACGACGGCGTCCCAGCCGCGGGCCGTGAGCAACTCCGCCGCCCCTGCCAGATCCTCGGCGCGAAGTGCCTCGACGCCGCCCGCTCGGCGCAGCAGCTCCGCCGCACGCGCCACCAGGGCCGAGCCGCCGGCCAGGAGCACCCGCACCGGGGTGGGCGTCGTGGGCGGGGCAGTGGAACGGGTAAAGAGAGCCACGGGAGCGGATAACGGGTGTGACATGAAGGCGCATCTGGCGCGCATGTAAGTGGCAACATAAGCGTCGCGCCATTTACCGCAACGTTTTGCGTCACCCGGGGAGGTTTTTCGGGTGTCCCGGAAGGAGGAATGCGCGTGCGGCGGTCCGTCGCGGTGGCGAGGCGGAGTCGCGCTCCCTCCGCTCACTCAGGCTCGCACCTCCTCCAAAAACCCTGGGGGAGTTCGACGAGATGCGGCCGCCCCGCGTCCACGCACCTCCTCCGGCAGTTTCGGGGAAGGTCGCGAGGCGACGAGCGGGTGGGAGCCGTCGCGAGCCCGGCCACCGCGCATGAAGGCCCGGTACAGCCAAACCTCGCCCGGCACTTTCGGGGGAGGTCGAGAGGCCATGAGCGGGTGGGGGGCCGTCGCGAGGCCGCCCACGGCGCTCTCCCGCTCATAGATCCCGGAGGTGTTGGGAATCTGCCCGCGCGCTGAAGCCGTCCGCGCGCGCACCGCTCAGGCGGCCGGGCCTTTCGGCTGTCGGCGTCTGGCCGCGCGCCCGCGCAGCCGGGCCACCTGCGCGCGCGCCCACGCTCCCGTGTCGCGCACGGTGGCGATGGTCGTCACCGGCGCCAGGCGGGTGCGTCTGGCGCCGCGGATGCCGGCGAACGCCAGGGCGCCGCCGGCGGCCAGGAACAGCGTGCCGACCAGCAGCGCGCCCAGCGCGTAGCGTCCCCCGAGAAGGTCCCCCACGCCGATCACCAGCGCCGCCAGCAGCACCATCGCGCCGGGCGCCGCGACCACGGCGCCGACCACGACCAGCACCGCGTTGCGGACCACCGTGCGCACGTTCCGCACGGCCTCCGCGCGGGCCAGGGCGATCTCCTGCCGGACGAGGTATGCCGCGTCGCGCGAAAGGCTGCGCAGCAACTCGCCCAGCGGGGGCTCGCCGCCGGCCGGGCGAGGGGTCGCGGGGAGGGGACCGGGAACGTTGATGGGGGATCGGGTGTCCATTTCCAGGCGGCTCGGGTGGATGGAAAGCGTTCTGCGCGCCGGGCAACGAACGTGCCGGTTGCCTGTAGCCTGTCGCTGTAGCAGATTGCGCCTCAACGAGCGTCCACCTCTTACACGCCGGAGGGATGGATGAAACGGGAATCGCAGACGGCGGCGGGCGTCGTGCTCTTTCGCAACGGGGGAGAGCAGCGGCGCTACCTGCTGATGCGCTCGGCGTTGACGCGGCGTCCCATCTGGGAGTTTCCCAAGGGCGGGGTAGAGCCCGGGGAAACGGAGGCGCAGGCGGCCGTACGCGAGCTGTGGGAAGAGGCGGGGATCGGCGAAAGCCAGATCTCGCTGTTCGACGGGTACCGGGAGGAGGAGCGCTACGTCTTTACGCAGGGCAGGGGCGAAGAGCGCTCGCTGATCGTGAAGAAGGTGGTCTACTTTCTCGCGCAGACCGAGGAAGAGCGCGTGGTGATCTCGCGCGAGGCCGAGGAGTACCGCTGGGCCACGTATGATGAGGCCATGCGGTTGATCCGGTTTCCCGGCAAGCGCTACGTGCTGGAGGTGGCGGAGGCCCTGCTCGGGGGCGTGACGGGTGAAGGGGTGAACGGGTGAAGGGGTGAGGGGTGAACGGGTGAACGGGTGAACGGGTGAAGGGGTGAAGGGGTGAACGGGTGAACGGGTGAACGGGTGAACGGGTGAACGGGTGAACGGGTGAACGGGGCGGGTTTCCGCGCGCGGGG
>JAHWJJ010000269.1 GCA_019348475.1 Gemmatimonadota bacterium
GCAATTCGATGTCCGTGCACCTGTCGTGGAGGGCGCTGGGGGAAGCCCGCCGCTCGGTGGCGCCCCCTCGACGAGGGGCGCCGTCGAAACCAAACGCGGCGGCGAGTCACGCTGAGCCCTCCCGCGCTACGCGCACCGCGTGGGGATGAAAGCGCAGTTCAACCTCCCCCAGGTTTTTTTGGGGGAGGTGCGAGCCTCAGCGAGCGGAGGGGGCGCGGCGCGGACCCCGCCACACCTGCTGAACGGTTGGCCGCACATCGGGGCTTCCATGCAGGGAGCCGCCGCCCAGGTCGTTGGCTGTGCAGGAGCCATGGCGGCGACCGAACGACCGTGCCGCGTTTCCGCGGAACGACCCGGCGCACGCGGCGGAGGGGGTCCGCCGATGGGCCGATCACCAGCACGGGTGAGTAGATTCCTCAGTCGGCGCCAGAGATCCCGCACCGGCGGAGATCGCGCGCGCCTCCTTCGGAATGACACTTCCGCCTCTCGGTTCCACAAGGTCAACGGTCGGCTGGGGCTCGCCTCTACCCACGGACGAGGTTTGGCAACGAAGGACTTTGTGGGGAACCCTGCGGCCGGAAAATGCGAGGAGCCCCGTCCGGCTCGCTACGCTCGCCGGACGGGGCTTCGAACGGGCCAGGACCGGCCGAGGTGGCGGCAGCGGTGCCGGTCAGACCTTCGCGACCTCGCGCGACAGGCGGTACATCTCGGCGGCGCGGTCGTGGTTGCCCTTGCGGTCGTAGGCGATGCCCATGGCGTAGTAGGCCTTGCCGCTCTCCGGGGTCAGGCGCACGGCAGATTCCAGCGCCTCGAGCGCCGCGTCGCTTTCCGACATCTGGTTGAGCGCCTCGCCCAGCACCAGGTAGGCGGCGCCGTGGTCGCCGTCCAGATCCACGGCCTTGCGCAGCTGCGTGGCGGCGGCCGCGTAGACGCCCTTCTTGTACAGCGTGTACCCCAGCTGGTAGTTCACCTCCGGCGCGTCGGGGGCCAGCTTGAGCGCCCGCCGCAGCTCCTTCTCCGCCGCGTCGTACTTTCCCTGCGCGGCCAGCGCGGTGCCCAGCCCCAGCGCCGCCCGCAGGTTGTCGGGCTGGGCGGCGGCGACCGCCTGGAACGCCTCGGCGGCGTCTGCGTGGCTCCCCGCGGACTGCAGCTGCTCGGCGCGCTCCAGCCGCGCGGCCCAGGGGTCCGGCCCCTCGGCGGCCGCGACGGCCGCCGCCGCGCGCGCCGACCTGCGCGACGCGCGCTTGCGGGGAGCCTGCTCCTGCACGGCCGCCGGCTCCTGGGGCTGCTGTTCCGCTTCGTCCTCCGACTTCATCATCCGAGCCATGTCCGCTGCAAAGTTCCACGGGAAAGGCCGGCCCCTCCGGTCCTGCCCTGCCCCCTCACCCCGCCGTCTCGTCCCGCACCCAGCGGCAGTACGGGTCCAGCCCATCCACCAGCGCGGTCACCACCAGCTCCGGCACCTGGTACGGGTGCAGTTGGGGGAGCCGTTCCTTTAGCCGCGGCACCAGCGCGCGGCGCGTCTTCATCACCAGCAGCACCTCCGCCTCGGCCAGCACCGCGCCCTCCCAGCGGTAGATGGAGGTAAGGCCGGGGACCAGGTTTGCGCAGGCGATGAGCCGCTCCTCCACCAGCGCGCGGCCGATGCGCTCCGCCTGCTCCGCGTCGGGTGCCGTGGAGAGTGCGAGTACCAGTTCCGACGCGCCGCCCCCGCCGCCCGTCACAGGTCCAGCTGCAGCTCCGGAGGCGCACCTTCGCCCTCGCCGGTGAGCTCCGCCAGGGTGGCGCGGGCGTGGGCCACGTGCCGGTCGGCGTTGCTGGCGGGCGGCCGGGCCAGAAAGGCGCGCAGGTGCGCCACCGCCTGGTCGGTGCTCCCCCCCTGCAGCAGCAGAAAGGCCAGCCCGTAGTGCGCGCCGGCCGCGTGCGGCTTCAACTCCAGCACGCGGCGGTACGTCTTCATGGCCTCGTCCGTCATGCCGATGCGGGTGTAGGTCACCGCGATCTGCTGCAGGACGTCGGTGTCGTTGGGGCTTTCGCGCAGCGCCAGCCGGAACGAGGTCAGCGCCTCGTGATACTTTTCCTGCATCAGGAGGGCGGCGCCCTCCTCGTAGTAGTCCGGCTCTCGTTCGCGGGAGTCGGAGCGGCCTCCAATCAGGTTCGTGAGCCAGGACATGGTCACTACGTGAGAGATGCGGGATAGAACCTGGGGGTGCCGCCCGGGCGGCGGCGAGGGCCGGCGGGCGAGGGCCGCGGCAGCGCCTTCGGAAGCGTGCAAAGGTATGCTGCCGGGGCGGTGCCGCGCAACCAAACGCCCGCCACCTCAGCGCACCGCGTTGTAGCGCAGCTCCACCGGCCGCCCGGGCGCCCGCGCCACCACCACCCCCTCCTGCTCCAGCAGCACCTGGGCCCCCAGCGCCCGCAGCCGCTCCGCCGTCCGCGCATCCGCGCCGTCCACCACCAGCCGGGCGCCGGGGGCCAGCACGCGCAGCCCCTCGCGCAGCAGCGCCTCCCCTGCCCCGCCCGTGAGCGCCGCCGCCCGCAGTGCACCGCCGCGCACCGGCAGCACCGCTCCCGCCGCCACGCGGCTGACTCCCGGCTCGCGCTCCGCCCCCACGGGCCGGTCCGTCACCGCCACCACCTCCAGGTCGGGGACCAGGGCCGACACCGCCGCCGCGTGCCGCGCGCCCGGTCCCGCGAGCATCGCCAGCCCGGTGGCGCCCGCCAGCCCCATCAGCGCCGCCAGCCGCACCGGCGCCTCCGCATCCTCGTCCGCCGAAACGTCCGGCGTCGGCGCGGCGGATCCGGTGGATCCGGTGGATTGGGTCGACGCGGCCGTTCGCGTCGAGCCGGTCAGGTCCGTGGATTCGGTCGATTCGGTGGATTCCGCCGATTCCGCCGATTCCGTCGATTCGGCCGACCCACCCGATCCACCCGATCCACCCGATGCACCCGATCCACGCAGTCGACCCGATGCACCCGAGCCACCCGATCCATCCGATCCATCCGATCCGGCCGGGTCCGTGGATGCGGACGGGGCGGGGCGCAGGTCGGCGGCGGCGTTGTGGATGGGATAGGCGGAGCGGCAGTTGGCGCACCCCAGCGTGCCCTCGATCACCCTCCGATCCTCCATCTGGTCCGCCAGCACCAGCAGCCCGAACTCCGGGCCGCAGCGCGGGCAGGTGAGGGCGTCGGTCAGCAGGATGAACATCCGCCGCTCACCAGGTGGGCTTCAGCGAGTACTGCGCCCACTGGTTGGGCGTCTCCCAGACGCGGACGTACACCAGGTGCTGCGCCATCTCGCCCAGCCGCCCCTGCATCTCCTCGAAGATCCAGCGCGCCTGGTTCTCGGCGCTGGGCTCCAGGGTGGTAAAGGGCTCCAGGTCGTTGATGTTGCGGTGGTCCAGCTCGCCGGCGATGGCGCGCAGGTGGCGCTTGGCGTCCGTAAAGTCGAAGGCCATCCCGCCCTCCCCCACGTCGTCGAAGGCCAGCCCCGCCTCGACCACGTAGTGGTGGCCGTGCAGGTTCTCGCAGCGGCCCTTGTAGTTGCGCAGAAAGTGCGCGGAGTCGTAGCTCGCCTTTACGTTCAGCAGAAACATGGGCTCAGCCTGCCGCCTCTACGGCGATGGACGAAACCTGCACGCCCGGGGGCTGCGTTGCGGCAAACAGCACCGCGCGCGCCACGTCCCGGGGGCGCAGCATGGACGCACGCGACGGAAGGTCGGGACGCGCGTCGGGGTCGATGGGGTCCCACAGCGGCGTGTCCGTGGCCGCGGGCTCGATGAGCGTTGCGCGCACGCCCGTGCCGCGCACTTCCGCGCGCAGCACCTCGTGCAGCCCGCGCACGCCGAACTTGCTGGCGGCGTACGCGCCGTTTTCGGGGAACGCCGCCCGCCCCGCGACCGAGCCGATGGTGACGAAGTGCCCGGCGCGGCGCCGCAGCATGGCGGGGAGAAATGCGCGCATCAGCAGAAACGGGCCGCGCAGATTTGCGTCGATCTGCGCGGCGAACTCCTGCGGCGACGCCTCGTCCAGCCGGGCCAGCGAGAACGCCCCCGCCGCGCTTACGATCAGGTCCGGCGCGTCGCCCAGCAGTTCGCCCAGGTAGGTGGCCAGCGTGTGCACGCCTTCCGTGGTCGACACGTCCGCGGGGATGGCGTGGCCGCCCACGTCCTGCGCGGCGTGCGCCAGCGGCTCGGGGGTGCGCGCGACCATCGCCACCCACGCCCTCGCCTCCACCAGCTCGCGCGCCACCGCCAGCCCGATCCCGCGAGAGGCGCCGGTCACCAGCGCCGTACGTCCCTGCAGCTCACCCGCCATCTCCGCCTCCCCTCCTCGGTCTTTTCGCCTCGGAATGATCGTGGACGTTGCATCAACCACCGGCCCTGCAGAAAACGCCCTCTCCCCCAGCGGACCACGCCCCTCCCCCGCTCCCTCGCCGCTCGCTCCTCGCGGAAAGGGGAGAACTCGGTCGCGTGATGACAACCTGCCTCCCATCTCCCTTCCCCCACGCAGTTCGTGGGGGAAGGGCCGGGGATGGGGGGCGCCGGCCCTCGCGCCTTTCCATCCCACGCGCACTGACCTCCCCCTGCTCCACGGCCGGCACTTTCCGGGGAGGTGGGCCGGTGGTGCCGGCCGGGAGGGGGCCTGCGCGGAGCCCGCCGAACCCCCGGCGCCCGGGGCTCAGCGGCTGCCGGGGTGCACCAGGCGAAGGAATTCTTCGCGGGTGCCCAGGTCGTCCAGGAACACGCCCTTCATGGCGCTGGTGACGGTCCTGGAGTTCTGCTTCTCGACCCCGCGCATCATCATGCACAGGTGCGCGGCCTCCACCACCACCCCCACGCCCTGCGGCTGCAGAACCTCCATGATGCACTGCGCCACCTGCTCCGTCAGCCGCTCCTGCACCTGCAGCCGCCGGGAAAAGATCTCCACGATGCGCGGCAGCTTGCTCAGTCCCACGATCCTGCCGTTGGGAATGTAGGCCACGTGCACCTTGCCGAAGAACGGCAGCAGGTGGTGCTCGCACATGGAATACATCTCGATGTCCTTGACCAGCACCATGTTGTGATGGTCCTCGTCGAACACGGCGTCGCCTACGGCGTTCCGCACCGAGAGGCCGTAGCCGCGGGTGAGCCAGCGCAGGCTCTTTTCCACGCGCTCGGGCGTCCTGAGCAGCCCGTTGCGCTCCGGGTCCTCGCCCAGCTCCCCCAGCATGCGGCGCACGAGCCCCTGGAAATGCGTCTCCGGGTCCGCCGCGGCGGCAGTGGGCGCCGGGGGCATCAGAATCTCCGTCAATCTACTCTCCCGAATATTCCGCGGAGTTGCGCGGCGTTTCCCACAGCACCAGCCGCACCAGCCGCCCGGCGGGAAGGCGGGGCTTCAGGCGCTCCCAGATGGCGACCACCAGGTTCTCGGTGCTGGGGATGGTGTCCGCGAGCCAGGGCACGTCCAGGTTCAGGTTGCGGTGGTCCAGGTCGCGCGTCACGCTCTCGGCCGCGTCGCGCACGGCGGCCAGGTCCACCACGTAGCCGGTCACCGGGTCGGGCTGGCCCTCGACGGTGACCTCCAGCTCGTAGTTGTGCCCGTGCCAGTTGGGGCTGTTGCACAGGCCGAAGATGCGCCGGTTCTCCTCTTCGGAGAGCGCCGGGCTGTGCAGACGGTGCGCCGCGCTGAAGTGCACGCGGCGGGTAACGCGAACCGTGGGCACGTGGCCTCCTGCTCAGGGAGCGAGAAAAGGCCAGCCCCGCAAAACGGGGCCGGCCTGGGCCGGGCGGCAACGGGAAGGATTTTTGAAGCCATGTCGGAACATGTTGGGTGGCTTCCTCGCGGCATTCCGCCTTCCCGCGGGGGGCGTGGCGTCGGCCGCAAAAGATGGCCCCGGCTTCAAAACTGTTGGCTCAAAAATGGAGCTTCCCGTTACCTCCGGCAACGACAAGATAGCCCGCCTCCGCGCCACGTCAAGGCTGCGGAAAACGATGGCGCGCCAACGAACAGCGGCCCCGGGCTGTGGAGAAGCCCGGGGCCGCCGTCCGCGGATCGCCCGCGCCGCGTCAGGTCACCTGGATGTTGATCTCGGGCGAGGTGTACTCGACGCTCCCTGCGTCGATCACGTCGATCACCATCCTCGTCTGGCCCGTGGTGGAGCCGCCGCGCAGCGTGCCCACGCCGGCGCCCGTGTCCGTCCACGACGCCAGCTGCGTGTTGCGAATGGTCACGCGGATGCTCTGGCCCAGCGCGGGGGTGACGATGCCCCCGTCCGCGTTGCGCAGCAGGATGATCAGCTGCCGCTGCTGGTTGCGGCCGATGGTGAGGCTGCCCGAGACGGAGTTGGACGCGCTCACCGTCACCAGCGTGTTCCCGTTGGGGTCCTCGATGACGAGCCCGGCGACGGCGTCGCCGCCGGCGCCCAGGCCCAGGTCGCCGCACCCTGCCGCAAGGACCAGCGCCAGGAGCGGAGCAAAGCGGCCGAGCCGCGAGCGTTCGTGCGTCTTCATGGTCGTCCGCATGGCTGAGGAAAGCGCTAACTGCTTGCGGGGCAACATCTACAGTAAACGTG
>JAHWJJ010000270.1 GCA_019348475.1 Gemmatimonadota bacterium
CGAGGGGTGCACGTACGCGCTGCGGCAGACAGAGGGCGTGTTGCCCAGCTCGCTGCTGACCAGCTTGCACGCCAGCACCAGGTTTTTCTTGGCTTCGCGCTCGCTCTGGGGGGGGCCCAGGTCGGCGAGGATGGTAGCCATGCGCACCGTTCCGCCCCAGGTGCGCATGTCCTTGCTGGTGTACCGCTCGCCCACGATCTGGCGGATGTAGTTGTTGACCTCCGCCGCCGTCACCGGGCGCACCTTGCCGTCGTCGTCCACGAACTGGAACAGCCGCCTGCCGGGAAGCTTCAGGATCTCGTGCAGCACTTCCACCAGCGGCGTGTCGGGCACCACGGAGCGCTGGTCGATGGACTTCTTGCCGACGTACCGAAAGACCAGGCTGTCGCCCTCGATGGTCAGGTGCTTCTTCTGCAGCGTGGCGATGCCGAAGGTCTTGTTGCTGACCGCGTACCGCTCGCTGCCGATGCGGAAGAAGCCGCGCATGATCAGCCGCACCACCGTCGCCAGGACGCGCTCGCGGCCCACGCCGGGCTGGCGCAGGTGCTGGTCGGTGGCTTCGCGAAGACGCGGGATGGCGCGGGCGTATTCCAGCAGCTTGCGGTACTTTCGCTTCGCTCCCTTCGCTACGTAGTCGGGGTGGTAGCGGTACTGCTTTCGTCCGGCCGCGTCGTAGCCGTAGGCCTGCACCTTGGCCGCGGGGTCGGGGCTGATGCGCACCTCCGTCCACGCCGGCGGAATCGCGAGCTTCTTGATGCGGGCGAGCGCGGTTTCGCTGCGCAGCGGCTTGCCGTCGCCGCGCAGGTACTCGAACCCCGTTTCCGGCGTCCCCACCCGCCGCCACGGCCGTTCCTTCGTCTTTTTCTTCGCCGTTTTCGTCGCCATCGCCCGTCCGGCGATTCAAGGAGCGTTCCCAACCGCCGCGAGAACAGGGCGCGGCCCCGCGCAACCGGCGGGACTCCCGGCACACCGGCAGCCGCGGCGAACCGGAAGCGGAGACGACGAAGGGGATGATCCGCCACGGATCATCCCCCTCTGCTCGACGCCTGATCACTCCATCACTCCATCACTCCATCGCGCTCCCGCTCCCGCGCCTCCGCGGCCGCCTCCAGCGCGGTGGGGACCTGGTAGTACGGCTGCCCCATCTTGACCGCCAGGGCGTGCAGGCTGTCCGCCAGCAGGTTGTAGCGGGTGACGGCGGCGTGCTGGCGCTGGTGCAGGGCCTCCAGGCGGCGCAGGACGGCGTTGCGCGACACCACGTTCAGGTTGTACCGCTCCAGCTTCTGCCCGTACGCGGCGAAGTCCTCCGCGGTCATGGGGCCGCGCCGCGCCTGACGGTGAAAGCGCTGCACCACGCGCAGCTCGCGCTCCAGCCGCTCGTCTTCGGCGGCGATCACGCGGCGCAGGCTGTCGGCCTCCAGGCGCGCGTCCACCAGCTCCGCGCCCGCGGACAGCAGCTGCGTGCGCAGCTCGCGCGCCTGCACGCGCTCGTCGCGAAACGCCACCAGCGCGTACGCCTGCTCCGAGAGCTTTACGCCGACGATCACCAGCACCACGAAGAGCAGAAAGCGTCCGGGAGATCTCATGGTCCTTCTCGCTGCGGGGCCGGATGGGCGGGCCGGGGACGGCGGCACTGCGGATGAATCCTATACCTGCAAGATGCACAAGGTTCCCCTTTCCGGCAACCCGCCGCCGGCAGGGAAACATATGTGATTGGTGGCACTGGACTTGCACCCCCTGTTCAGCCTTCGGAAGGCGCGCGAAAATCGGCGCCGGCAGCGGAAAATCGAGCAGGAGGAATGCCGCAATGAACAGCTTCAGAAAGCGCCCCCCGCCCCCGTGGCAGCGCCTGAGCGATGCGCCGCAGCACCCGGTGGGCCCCGCCCGGCGGCGCTTTCCGCAGGCTGGCGGGGGCGTGGAGCCGCCCGCGCGCTACCTTCGGGCCTTCGACGGCGCCGGCGACCGCGAGATCCACGGGCGCGAGAGCGACCGCCGCCGGTCGGACGCCGGCGTGCAGATGCGCCGCCCGCCCAGCGCCATGGACCGCATGCGCCGCAGCCCCATGCGCCACGGGGTGATGGGGCTGGCGGTGGTGGGAGCGGCCACGCCGCTGGCCATCGCGCGCAGCAACCAGATGCGCAACGACCCCGCGCACGAGCGCCAGATCTCGATCATGCCGGAGATCAACCCGCTGGCCGCCGGCAAGGTGACCGAGCACGCGGTGGGGCAGGCCTGGCGCGACGCCAACGTGGCGGTGGAGGAGGACAAGAGCTCCGCCAAGGAGGCCGTCATCAAGCGCAACATCGAGCGCTACAAGGAATACACCATTCCGCGCGACCTCGCCGAGAGCATCTACGAGATCGCGCTGGAAGAGGACATCGACCCGGACATGGCGTTCGGGCTGGTGCGCACCGAGAGCGCGTTCAAGAACAGCGCGACCAGCCACGTGGGCGCCGTCGGCCTCACGCAGCTGATGCCGGCCACCGCGCGGTGGCTGCAGCCGGGGGTGACCACGCGCGACCTGCGCAACCCGGACACCAACCTGCGCATCGGCTTCAAGTACCTTGCCGAGCTCATCGACAAGTACGACGGCGACAAGGAGCTGGCGCTGCTGGCGTACAACCGCGGCCCGGGCACGGTTGACCGGGTGCTGAAGCGGGGCGGCAACCCCGACAACGGCTACCCCGACATGGTGCTGCGCGACGCCACCCCGCGCCACTGATCGCGAGGGGCGAGAGCGCATCGCCGACAGCCGGCCCTCCTGGAGACTGATCCGGGAGGGCCGGCTGCTTTGGGGTGAAGGGGTGAAGGGGTGAAGGGGTGAAGGGGTGAACGGGTGAACGGGTGAACGGGTGAACGGGTGGAGGGGAGAAGGGGTGAACGCGCGCGCCGCGGGGGATGAGCGGATGAATCCGCTGCTGGGACAGCGATAAGCCCGGTGTTCGCTCGTTCCTCGCGAAACCGGGCTTCACCGCTCGCGCACGCCGCGCCGCGCTCCTTGTCCCGTTTCTACCGATGCCCCCGGTCTGCTGTGCACCCACAGTTCTACTGCGGCGTTTTGGCCTCGAATGCACAAAGAGCCATCATCAACCGTGCTACGCACTCCCGCACTCACGCACTCCACGCACTCCCGCACTCCCGCACTCCCTACATGCCGTCGCGGACGAGGAAGATCCACTCCCAGCCGTTCTCTCCGCGCCGGAAGCCGGCACGCACGTCGTGGTAGCCCAGCGTGGCGGCGTACTCCGGGGGCGCGGCCCAGATGGGGGTGCCTGGGACGGTGGCCACGCCGCGGTCCAGGATGAAGGGAAGCCGGTCCAGCGTGCGGTATCCCTCGCGCTCCCACGCGGCAAAGGTCTCCAGCAGCCCCATCTCCAGCGGCCCCAGCGAGTGCACGAACTCGCGCGACATCGCCCCGCGCAGCGCGCCCACGTCGCGCTGGGCGGCGGCCTCGCGCACGGCCAGGGCGAACTCGGCCAGGTCCAGCTCCCGTACGTCCCCTGGGGGGCGGACGTGGTGCACCACGCTCTCCCGCGCGATCCACCCCTGCGGCGTGCCCGGGCAGTGGACGCACCGCACCAGCAGGTCCGTGGTGTCGGCCCGCAGCACCTCCAGCCGCATGAAGATGAAGGGGAGCCGTACGGCGCTGGTTTCGCCGCGCAGCAGCGTGCCGGCGTCGCGGGTCCACACGTTCTGGTTGGCCACGATGGGAGGCGGAGGCGGGGGAACCGTGTCGGCCGTCACCAGCGGCGGCGGCAGCGGCGGCGGTGCCAGGGGCCCCGGGCGGCGGGGGCCGCCGCAGGCGGAGAGGGAGACGCAGAGGGTCAGGACGGCCAGGCGTCGCATGGGTGCATCGGGATCGGGGGAGGGGGCCGGCGCGCGGGCGCGGTTTGCCGCGGCCGCCGCCGCACGTAAATTCCGGCCCTCCGCGCGCCGCGCAACCCCCAGCCGTGAAATCGATGCCCTCCCACCCCGCCGCGCCCCTGGCGCTCGTCTGCTCCGTCCCGCTGGAGTGCGAGCGGCTGCGCGCGGCGCTCGCGGACGCGCGCGAGGTGCGGATCGGCCGCAAGCCGGGGTGGACGGGGCGCCTGGACGGCGCGGAGGTCGTCCTGCTCCCCGGCGGGATGGGGAAGACCAACGCCGCGCACGCGCTCACCGCCCTGCTGGAGACGCAGCCGGTGCGGGGCGTGGTCGGCTTCGGAATCGCGGGGGCGTATCCGGGCTCCGGCCTTGCCGTGGGCGCCGTGGCCCTGGCCACGGCCGCCGTCTACGGCGACGAAGGGGTGCAGGCGCCCGCGGGGTGGATGGGGACGGACGGGATCGGCATTCCGCTCTGGACGGCGGGGGAGTCGCGGCTCTACAACCACTTTGCGCTGGATGCCGCGCGCGTGGAGCGGGCGCGCGCCCTGCTGGCGGATGCGGGGTTTGTGGTACGGACGGGCCCGTTCGTCACCGTCTCCGCCTGCTCGGGCACCGCGGCGCTCGGTGCGGCGATGGCGCAGCGCGTGCCCGGCGCGCTGTGCGAGGGGATGGAGGGCGCCGCCCTGGCGCACGTCGCCGCGATTTACGAAGTGCCGCTGCTGGAACTGCGGGCGGTCAGCAACCTGGTGGAAGACCGCGACCTTTCCCGCTGGCGCATCCGCGACGCCGCCGAAACCGCCCAGGCCGCGGTCCGCGCCCTGGTCCGCGGCTGGGATGCGGCTGATGCAGGTCGTCCACCCTGACCCCCTCGGCGCACCGGCCATCGGCAGCGGAGGAATCGGAGCCGCTGACTCTGGCCGGACGTACGGTGTGGACCGGGAATCGCATCGCTCACCCCGATCACGCGAAGCCGCAGCCGTCCCACCCGCCGAACCCGGATCCGCCCATGAGCCAGGCCGCATCCCACGTCCGCATTGCCCTGGACGCACCGCCGGAGGGCGACGTAGACGCCCACGACATCCGCGAAAGCCTGTCGGCCGTGGTGCAGACGGGGCGCCACCTGTGGCTGGGGTGCGACGAGACCGCCACGCTGGAGCGCGTCACCCTGCTAGACGACGGGCGCTACGGCGACCACCGCACCTACCGCATCGCCGACCTGGTGGACCTGCCCGGCCCCGACGACGCCGAGGTGGACGTGGAGGGGCTGGCCTGGGCGCCGCCGTACCTGTGGATCGTGGGCTCGCACGGGCGCAAGCGCGGCAAGCCGGACCCCGCGGATGGGGTGGAGAAGGCGTTCGAGGAGCTGGCGGACGTGGACCTGGACGAGAACCGGTACCTGCTGGCGCGCATTCCGCTGGAGGAGGACGCGGAGGCCGGCGGGCTCGTGCCGCGCCGCGCCTGCCCGGACCCGCGCGATCCCTCCGCCACTTTGACGGCCGCGCGGCTGAAGGGAAAGGGAAAGGACAGCGCGCTGATGCGAGCCGTCCGCGGCGACGAGCACATCCACCGGTACCTGAAGGTGCCCGGCAAGGACAACGGCTTCGACGTGGAGGGGCTGGCCGCCGCGGACGGGCGGCTGTTCCTGGGACTGCGCGGGCCGGTGGTGCGCGGCTGGGGGGTGGTGCTGGAGGTGCGGCCGGTGCAGGCGGGCCGCCCGGAGCGGCTCAAGCTCAAGCGCATCGGCCCGGACGGGCGGCGCTACCGCAAGCACTTTCTGGACCTGGACGGGCTGGGCGTGCGCGAGATCACCGCGGATGGCGACGACATGCTGGTGCTGGCGGGCCCCACCATGGCCGTGCGCGCGCCGGCCACGCTGTTCCGCTGGCGCGGGGCCGCGGCGCTGCAGGGGGATTCCATCACCGGCCGCGGCGAGCTGGAAAAGCTGCTGGACCTGCCGCACGACGTGGACGGGGGCGAAGACCACCCGGAAGGGATCTGCTGCCTGCAGAACCGGGGCGGCGCGGCGGACGAGGTGCTGGTCGTCTACGACTCCGGCGGACCGCGGCGACGGGACGGCGACGCGGTGGTGGCGGACGTGTTCACCATCGGGCGCGGCCACGGCGCGGGGCTGCTGGCGAGCCTCTTTCCCCGCGGCGGCGGTGAGGACGGAAAGGGAGACCAGGAACACGAATGAGCCAGCCGTATCACGTGTTCATCAAGGGGGGCGATTCCGTCCGCGAGGTAGAGGCGGCACTGGACGCGCTCAGGGGCCGCGGCGTGTCGCGGCAGGGCGCCGGGCTGTACAAGTGCATGTACGTGACGCGCGCCGACCAGACGGTGCTGATGACGGAATCCGGCGATACCGCCCTGGCGGCGGAGATGCGCGGCCGCCCGGGGTGGACGGAGCCCGGGGACCGGCCGCTGGAATGAGAGGGAACAGGGAATAGGGAATAGGGAATAGGGAATAGGGAATAGGGAATAGGGAATAGGGAATAGGGGATAGTATCTGACGAATGAAATCTCGCGCATGTTGCGCAAGATTTGTTCGGCACCCGCTGGAGCCGTTGCAAACGCGGAGTTCGCCTGTCGGAATCGGAGCGGGTTGGAACCTGGCGCGGCTCACTCGTGGGGCTTCGGAATCGCGTCGCGTGAGGGATGC
>JAHWJJ010000271.1 GCA_019348475.1 Gemmatimonadota bacterium
GGGTTGTAGATGAGCGCCTGCGTCTCGCCGCCCCAGCTCAGCACGTCCCACATGGTGCTGGTGGCGGCCAGCATGGCGCACGCGGCGTCCACGGCGTTGCCGCCGCGCTGAAAGGTCATGGCGCCGGCCGTGGCGCCCAGCGGCTTGCCGGTGATGGCCATCCAGTGCCGCCCGTGCAGCACGGGCTTGGCGGTCTGCTGCGCGTGCGCCGCCGCGGGCGCCAGCGCCGCGACGGCCAGGGACGCGAGGGTCAGGATGCGGCGGAGTCGGTGGATCATGGGTCGCGCGAGGTCAGCGGGAGTCGGGCGCGGCACGGCGGGAGCGCCGGGCCGCGAGGGTGGATTCTACGCTCCCTGCGAACCCCGAGCCATATCCTTTCCGACCCCCTCGATCCGCTTGCCGCCACCTCGTCGAGTTTGTTGCGCGGGGGGGTGTTGCGCCGTTAAACTGGACGCTAATCTGGCCGGATGAGCGACTCATTCGAGTGGAACCCGGCGAAAGCCCTTGCCAACGAGGCGAAGCACGGCATCTCCTTTGAGGAGGCCATGACGGTGTTCGCCGACTCGCTCGCGACCTGGGACCCGGACGTGGGCTCCTACTCCGGCGAGGAGCGGTTCATCGCGGTCGGGAGGTCTTATCGCCAGCGGCTGGTGCTCGTCGTTTTCACGCTGCGCGATGGACGCATCCGCATCATCAGCGCACGCAGGCCCACGCCGCGTGAAGCAAGGGCTTATGAAAGCTGAGTACGAGGACGAGATGCTCCCTGAGTACGATCTTTCCAACCGGGGCCGCGGAAAGATCGCGACCTGGTTTACGGCGGAGGAGAGGGAGAGGTTGCTTCGCGAGGGCGCCGAAGGTGACGCCCGCGCATGGTACCGCTTCGCGCTGGAGCGCGTGCAGGCGCTCGAGGCGGCGCTGTTCACGCGCAAGGTGATCACGGCACCGGTTGCGGACATACGAGCTGCCGGTTCTCGCACCGGCCAGCCGTTCACCGCGCTGGTTCGCCTCGTCGGGGAGATCGATCGCGGCGCCGGGCTCCCGGACAGCCTTCGCCGGCGCCTGGGCGAGCTCGCGGAGGAGTGCCGGTGGGCGGCTGATCACCGCCAGGAGGGCACCGAAGGCACGCCGCCCGAGCGCCTTGCGCACGTGGAGCGCCTGGAGCGGATCGGGCGCGAGGCGGAGGCGCTGAAGGCGGCCGTCGACCAGTCGACCCAGCAGCACCTGGCCCGCAGCGGCATGTCGCAGCGGGAGATCGAACGCACGACGGAGGAGACGGCGAGGCTCTGGCTGGCGGCCTGATCGACGTGACCCCAACCGGACGCCGCGCGACGGAGAAGATCTCCGGCGCGCGGCGTCTCCGTTCATTAAGATTTTTTCCGATCCGGGGTCAGAGCGGCCGGCTGATCGGCAAATTTGCCCGGTTTGTGCCCACACGTGGCGCGTCAGGGACGCCCCCCAACCGCTTTCCGCCCGGCGTGACATCCGCGAGCCGCCATCGTGAAGGGGGCGCGGCGCGGCGGCGGCGCCCCAGGGCGGTCGCGGCAGAACCGGCGCAGGTGGAACGTTCCGCACCGATCACCCCCGCCGGCCCTCTTGACGCATCGAAAGATCCCATGCCCTCACCCACGGCCTGGCTGGAGCGCAACAGCGCGCTTGGCGTGCCGCTGTTCCGGCTGTTCCTGGGCGCGACCCTCGTATACGGAACGCAGGACAACGTGTTCAGCCGCGAACGGATGCTCGAGTTCAGCGAGTTTCTCGCGGGGAACGGCTTTCCCGCCCCGCTGTTCAACGCGCACCTTTCGGCGTTCGCGCAGTTCGTCTGCGGGCTGCTGATCGCGGCGGGCGCCGCCACGCGGCCCGCGGCGGCGGTGATGGTGGTGAATTTTGCCGTAGCCCTGTGGATGGTGCACCGCAACCTGCCGTTCAGCGCCAACATCGCGCCGCAAGCCATGTTCTTTGGGTCGCTCCTCCTGGTGTTCCACGGCGCCGGCGCGTTTTCCGTCGCTGCGCCGCTGCAGCGGCGCGCGCGATCCAGCCCCGCGGGCTCTCTCGCCGGCAGCCGGTCTTGAGTCAGTCACGGCCGCGCCGACCCTGTGGAACGGACAGTCCGAAGGTGGCGTGCGCGATCTTCCCGTCCTGGATCTTCAGCGCCGCCTGAGGAATCTACTCCCCCGTGCTGGTGCTCGGGCGTCGCTGGAGCCCGGCTTTAGAGTGGAGGCGCAGCTGGGGAGACCCCCGGAGGCGTGGAAGGAACGTCGCCGCGCGGACATCAGCCCCCGATCTGCCCCAGCAGCTGGCGCGTATGCGCGGCGAGGGCCGGCCAGTCCGGCTGGTCGTGCCCGGCGGCCGCGCGGATGGCGTCGATGGTGGCCCGCGTCTCGGGATCCAGCGAAGGCAGCGACGCGGCGCGGTCCACGACCTTTTGCGAGGCGCGGGCGCGGAAGAACGCGGCGTCGCGCGCCTGCGCCGCGATCCGCGCGGCCTCGGCCCACGCGCCGAGGGCGAAGAGGTCCTCGTCCACGAACGTCGCGACGGTCTCGCGCCCGTCCTCCAGCAGATCCGCCAGGCCGTCGCGCGGCTGGCCGGCGCGCGCGCCGATCTCGCGGTAGGTGCGCACCACCGGTCCCGACGCCGGCACGGGGCCCAGCATTTCCACGATCTGCGCCGCGAGCAGCTGCGCCTGCTCGGCATCCCGCGCGGCGACGGCGAGCTCGAGGTCCAGGTGCAGCGCGCCCAGCCGCGCGGCGCGGGCCTGGTCCGTCAGCGGGTCGCCTGCGCCGCGGGTCACGCGCCACGGGCGCTGCTCCGTCCAGCCGGCGGGGAGGCCGGCTTCGCGCGCCGACAGCAGCGCGGCGAAGTCGCCGGCATCGGCGGGGCCGCGGCGCGAGAGGGCGAGCGGAACCAGCAGCACGCCGGCGAGCACCGCCGCGAGCGCCAGCCACCGCGCGGGGGCGCGGCGCCACCGGGCCGCGGTGGAGGGTGGACGCAGCGGGACGACCTTCGGGTCTCGGCCGGTGTCCGCGCCGTCGTCGTGGGGGTGGCCGGCGCCGGCGGCATCGTCCGCCACCGCGGCGTGCTCACCTTCCAGATCGCGCAGCACGCAGGCGGCGTCGGCCAGCAGCTCGGCGTCCGCATCGGAGTCCGCGAGGTGCGCCACGGCGTTGCCGCGCTCCTCCTCCGACAGGGTGCCGTCGAGAAAGCGCGCGAGGTCGTTTTCGTCCATGTGGGGTTGGCTCACCGCATTTCTCCCTCCAGGTGCGTGCCCTGATCCGGTTGGATGGACACGGAACCCCCGAATCCCGCCGCAAGGCGGGTCACGGTGGCAGTTCCCCCAGAAAATCGCGCAGATGCTCCGGCTGCACCCCTTCCGCCGGCAGCTCGCGCCGCAGCTGGCCCAGGATGCGCTCGATGCGCCGGTACAGCGGCTTCTGCGGCAGATCGAGCGCGCGCGCCACGTCGGCCACGCTGGACCCCTTCCAGTACACCAGGTGGATGATGAGCCGGTCCTCGTCCGGCAGGCGCGCCATCACCCGCTCCAGCGCGCCGAGCACCGTCCGCCGCGTCTGCTCGGCCTCCTGCTCGGCGACGCGCTCCTCGGCGGAGGACGCGGCGGGGAGGGCGGCCAGCGGGGCGTCGCCCGCCGGGGACGGGCGCAGGGGACCGCGCACGGGGAGCGCGGCCAGCGCGGCGGCCAGCTGCCCGTCCGTCATCTCCGTCTCTCCCGAGGCCCGCAGGGTGCGGGCCGCCTGGTCCAGGGTGCACCCGTCGCGATAGACCAGCGTCTCCAGCCGCACGGCCACCGGACCCGCCCGCAGCGCCGCCGCGGAGGGGCGCCACCGCCCCCAGTGGCCCGCCCGGTAATCGCGGAACAGCGCGGCGACCACCACCACCAGGTACGTGCGGATGGAGCTGTCGCCCCGGAACTTGCGCAGCGGTGCGTAGTCGTCCTCCATCAGGCGCAGCTTGACCCACGAGCACACGTCCTCCGCCTCGGCGCCGGCCAGCCCGTAGCGGCGGCAGAGCGAGGCGGCGCTCCGCTCGATCCATTCGAGGTTGGCGAGAAAAAGCGCTTCGGCCTTCTGGCGCTCCGGCACTTCTTCCGTGTCCCCGCCTGGCGGCATCAGAGTCCCGGTAAGTCGTGGAGTCTTGCGGTGCCGACAACCTACGCCGCACGGAGCCCTGCATCAACGCCACCGGACACGCGGCGCCGGCGCATCGCTGCGCGGCCGCTGTTTCGACACGCTGCTCTGCGGTGGCGGTTTCCGACATCCACCCTGCCGCGCCTGGCCGCGTCCGCGCGACGGTGGGAGCTTACGATTGAGGCAAAACGAGCGCCAGAATCCACCTGTTCTGCTGTATCTGGAAGCGGCCTGTCTCGCCAGGGCCAGCAGATTCAGCAGATTCCTTCCGGTTCCCACGATGTCGTGTGCACCGCGAGCGAACGTCCGAGGACGCGGAGGAAAAAGGAGAGGACGCGGAGAGCTCGGTCTGTTCTCCGCGTCCTCTCTCACTTCCTCCGCGTCCTCCGCGTGATGCTTGGGGGGCCCTGCACAGAAGACCGGAGCATTGGGATCAGAAGAATCTCCCGGCTTCGAGGGAGCGTCAGGGTCAGGCGCTGCGGCGGATGGCTCGGGCCAGCTCGTCCTTGCTCATGGCGCTGCGGCCGGGGATGTCGAGCTCCTTCGCGCGCTCGTACAGCTCGGCCTTGCTCCGGTCGCGCAGGTCGGCGTCTGCCGAGTCGGCCGCGCCGGCCGGCGCGTCGTCGTCCTGCACGCCCTGCAGGCGGCGCTTGAGGATCTCCATCAGGTCGATGACGTCGGACGGGGGCTCCACGCCCTCCTCCGGCCGCACCACGTCTTCGCCGGAACGGACCTTCTTGCGCACCAGGCGGTCGATGCGTTCGGCGGACTCGTCCTTCAGCTCCTTCAGGTTCAGCTTCTGCTCCACCCGCTTGCCGATCTCCCGGTCCATGCGGCGCACCTGGGCCGCGTCCGGCTTTGCGGGCTCCGGCAGGCCCACCGTTTCCGGCGTCCGCAGCTCGTCGGCAAAACGCAGCGTCTCGGCCCGCAGAATGCCCTTTTCGGCGATGATGGCGACCAGGTACTCCTTCGTGCGCATGACGAACGTGGCGATCCCCGCGCGCCCGGTGTCTTCCATCACCCGCGCCAGCAGGCGGTACGCCTTGGTGGACTGCCCCGCGGGGGTAAGGTAGTAGGCCCGCTCGAAGTACATGGGGTCGATGTCGGACGCGGGGACGAACTGCCGCAGGTCGATGTCGCGCGTGCGCTCCGGCGCCAGCCGCTCCAGCTCGTCGTCGTCCACGATCACGAACCTGTCCTTCTCGATCTCGTACCCGCGGACGATCTCGTCGGCGTCCAGCTCGCGGTCGTCGCGGGAGGTGAAGTAGCGCCGGGCCAGCGGCGTGCCCTCGGGAGAGACCATCCGCAGCGATACGCGCGTGGACCGGTTGGCCGCGTACAGCGCGACGGGAATGCTCACCAGCCCAAAGGTGATGGTGCCCGACCAGAACGCGCGGGCGCCGGCCTCCTGCTCGGTGGCTTCGTCCCACTCAGGCACGCTTCTTCTCCTTTCCCGTGGCCGCCAGGCTGCGCTCCAGGACGTCGGCCAGCGAGGTTTCGCCCGTCTTGCGCGGGGCCGGGGGGAACTTGACCACCTTGCCGGCGGCCTTCGCCTCCATCAGCTCCACCACCCGATCCCGGTACTCGTCGCGGTAGGCGGCGATGTCGAACCGGTCTTCCATGGCCGACACCAGCTGCCTGGCCATCGCCAGCTCGCGCTCGTCCAGCTCGCGGCCCGTGGGGGCGGGGAGCGCGGAGGCGGGCACCACCTCGCCGGCGCGGCGCAGGGTGATCAGCATCAGGTAGTCGCCCTCGGCACGCAGCGCGCCCACGTACTCCTTGTTGCGCATGGTCCACTGCGCCACCCCCTCCAGTCCACGCTTGCGCAGCGCCGCGGCCAGGGCGAAGTACGGCTCGTCTTCCTGGTCCGGGCCCAGGTAGTAGGGGCGGTCGTACCACTGGTGGGTGATCCGTTCCGGGGGGACGAAGCGGGTGACCTGGATCTCGCGCGAGGGCGTGGGCTTGAGCTCCTCCAGCTCTTCCGGCTCCAGCATCACCAGGTTGCCTTCCTCGGTGGGAAAGGCGCGGCGGATCTGGTCCGAGTCCACCACCTTGCCGGTTTCCGGATTGATCATGTGCTGCTTGACGGGCTCGTGCCGCTTTGCGTCCAGCAGGCGAAAGTGCACGGCGCGGTCCTGCACGGCGGAGTACAGCTTCACCGGCACGTCCACGGCGCCAAAGCAGACGTGCGCCTTCCAGATGGCGCGCGCGCCCATCAGCCCTCCTTCTCCGCGCCGCCGCCGGCGCAGTCCAGGCACAGCACCTCGCCCGTCTCGCGGTGCACCAGCACGCAGTGCTCGCAGCTGGCGCGGTCGCAGGCAACGCAGCGGTACTGCGACTGCAGCACGTGCAGCTGCTCGCAGAACTCGCACGTTTCC
>JAHWJJ010000021.1 GCA_019348475.1 Gemmatimonadota bacterium
AGGCACCGAAGCTCGCGTCAGCAACGCAAGACCTGTACCGGTACCTCGTGCGCCTTACGGGCGACCCTGACCTGGCGGCGGATGCCGCCCAGGAGGCGTTCGTCCGGCTGGTCGAACGGCCGCCGCAGGACCGGCACCTGCGGGCCTGGCTGTTCGCGGTAGCCACCAACGTGGTCCGCGACGCGGCCCGTGCGCGTGCGCGCTGGTTCAAGCTGCTGACCGCGTCGCCGGACCGCGCGCCCGTGGGCGACGTGCCGGCGCTGCCCGACGTGCAGGCCGAGAGCAGCGAACGGCGCAAGGTGGTTCGCGCCGCGCTCGACCGGCTGTCGTGGAAGGAGCGAACGGTGCTGCTGATGAGGGAGGAGGGCTTTGCCCACCACGAAATCGCGGTGGCGGTTGGAACCACGACCGGTTCGGTGGGCACCATGCTGGCGCGCGCGCTCAACAAGCTGTCGAACGAGCTCGCCCCAACCTCGGAGAGCCTGAAATGAACCTGACCGCAGGGTCCCGCCCCCGGCATCTGGAGGACGGAGACCTGGTTGCATACATGGACCACCAGATGGACCGCGCCCGCTCGCGATGGGCCGCGGGCCACCTGGAGGGCTGCGCGCAGTGCGCGGCCCGGATGGACGCCATGCAGGCCCGCGCGAACGCGGTGTCGGCGTGGCTGGACGGAGTGGATGAGCCCGTGCCCGCCGAGCGCCGGGAGCGGGCGGTGGCCGCCGTGCAGCGGGCGCGCTTTCGCGGCCGCGCAGCGCATGGATGGGGAAGGCAGGGAACGCTGGCCGCCGCGGCCTCGGTGGCCATGCTGCTCACGGTGGCCTTCGGCACGCCGCCCGGCCGCGCCTGGGTGGGAGGCGCGGCGGAGCGGCTGGGCTTTGGCGGCCCCGGCGCGCGGGAGACGGTGTCTGCCCCGGCCGCCGCCCCGGAGCACGAGCAGGCCGGCGCGCCCGCCGCGGCGGAGTCTGCCCTGGCCAGGGTAGAGCCGGCGGCGCCCACGGCGGCGGGACGGGGGGCGCGCCGCCCGGGGCTGCCGCCGGGAATGTCGGCGCCGGTGCGCTTCAGCCCCTCCGCCAACTACGTGCTGCTGCAGGTGGATTCGCGGCAGCGGCAGGGCGCGGTGACCATCTGGGTGCAGGACGCCGACCACGCCGAGGGGCAGATCGTCGCCGGGCGCACGGGCGAGACGCTGGAGCCGCTCCCCGACGGGCTGCGCCTGCGCAACACGCGCTCGTCGCGCGCGGACTACACCATCATGGTGCCCACGCGCTACCGCTTCATCCGCCTCAAGATCGGCGACGAGCCCGAGACCACCATCGCGGTGTCGCGGGCCGACCGGGCCTGGCTGTGGACGGTGAACCTGGCAGCAGGCGGCTGATCCAGGGCGGCCTGGACGGACGACGGCCCTCTCCCGGCGCGCGCGGGGGAGGGCCATCGTCGTTCCACGACCCGTTCGCTCGGATCGGATGGAGCCGCCATGGGCCGGAAACGGAATGGGCGCCGCACCGAGTCCACGGAAGCTCCGAGCCCGGTTGTCCACTCGGTCGTCCAGCGTCCAGCCGGGGCTGCCCTTTACAGATCGCAATCGGGTGGATGATGTGCCCCCGCCGCCCCTCCGCCGCGCCACCTCCATCCTGCCCATCCAAAAAATGCCGATCCCGTCCCCTCGCCGGCAGCATCCTCTTTCCCAAGGGACACCGGCATCCTGCCGATCCCATCCGTCCGCCTCCGGCCGTCGCACCCGCTTCCATCCAGCACCGCCCGCCTTCCCCCCACCACCCGTTCACCCGTTCACCCCTTCACCCGTTCACCCGTTCACCCCTTCACCCCTGTCACTCCATCGCTCCATCACGGGCCGATTCCACCACCAGCGTGTAGCCGCCGGTCTGGCCGCTGCTGAAGGAGTTGGCGCGGATCACGTACTCGCCGTCTTCCGGGAGGGTGATCTCCATCAGCGTGTTGGTGCCGTCGCCGCCGTCGTCCATGGTGGCGATCTCCTCGAAGTCGCCGCAGCCGGCGTCCAGGCGTCCGATGGCCACGTACGTGTCGAAGTCGTCAGAATCCATCCGGATGCGCAGCTGCTCGCCGGCGCGCCCCTGGTAGCTCCACAGTTCGTAGAACGAGCCGTCCGTCTCCAGGACGGGGTCGTCCTCGTCCAGCTCACCGCTCACCCGCTGACCGGCCGGCAGCGGGCGCGGCGGCTGCGGGGCGCGGGCGATCCGCTCCTGGAGGGCCAGCGTGTACGCGCCCCCCTCGTCCCCGTACGAGCTGGCGCGGATCACGTACTCGCCGTCCCGGTCCAGCACGTGGCTCAGCCGCGAGTTGGTGCCCTCGGAGCCGCCGTCGTCGTCCGTGGCCAGGGAGACGAACCGGCCGTTCTCCATCCGCCCCAGGTTCAGGTAGGTGTCGAACTCGTCGGACTCCATCCGCGCGGTGAGGCGCTGGCCGGCGCGCCCCCTGAAGGTCCACACGTCGTACAGCCGGTCGCCCTCTTCGTCCGTCCAGTCCGTCTCCGTCAGCTCGGCCGTGACGGAGGCGCCCACGGCGATGGGCCGCGCCTGGCCGGTCGTGGGCTCCGGCGCGGGGTGCAGCCCCACGACGAAAGCGCCCGCGCCGTCCTCGGCGAACGACTGGGCCACGATCAGGTAGGTGCCGTTCTCGGGCAGGGTGACGCGCAGGCGCGAGTTGGTGTTTTCGCCGCTGTCGTCGTCGCTCTTCAACTCGTCCATCAGCGGCCCCACCACCCGGCCGACGATGAGGTAGGTGTCGAAATCGGCGGATTCCATCGTGGCCACCAGCCGCTGCCCGGCGGCGCCCTGAAAGCGGTACACGCGGAACGCGCCGCGTCCAAACACGTGCGGATCGCCCGCGCCTATGGACCCGGTGACGCTCTGACCCACCGTGATGGGCTCGGTGCCGGGCTGCGCCTGCGCGCCCAGGGGAAACGCGCACAGCAGACAGGCCGCGAACGCGGCGCGGTGCAGCTGGTTCATGGGGCTGGGCTCCGGGTGCGGGAAAGAGAGGGAGTGCGTCGGCCGCCGCGGGCGCCGACGCAAGGTGCTGGAGGTGACGCGGCGCGGCCGCAGCGGCTGCCGGCGCGGAAAACCGCTACCGCGGGCGGAAGGACGGAATTCCCGCGGGATCGTCTTCAATGTACCGGTTCCCACGCGGCGCGCCAGCAGAAACGGTGTGGGGGAAAGAGCCGGGGGGGGTGCCGCGCTCCCCGTCCTCCCCGCGCGGCGACATCCGGGTCGGCAGCCACCGGACAGACCTTTTGACGGTCCCGCGGGTTCAACGCTACCATCCAGGGACGGACGGTCCCGTCCCCGCCGTGAACCCGCGCGCACCGACAGGATCATGTCCCGCAGCGAAGGATGGGTGGTGGTGGCGACGTTCGGCGCCGTGTGGGAGGCCGACTTCGCGGTGGAGACGCTGCGCGAGGCCGGGATCCCGGCGATGGTGGACAACGGGCCCAACGTGGGCATCTTTGGCCCCGGCTTTCAGGGCGGCTCGCAGTTCGGCGTGCGGGTGCGCGTGCCCTGGCACCGCGAGCACGACGCCCGCGACCTGCTGCAAGACGATGCGCCGGACGACGGCGTGCACGGTTCACCCGACCGACTTCCGGAGGCGCCATGACCCCCCGCATCCCGCTCCCCTTTCTGCTGCTCGCCGCCGCCTGCTCCGGCGGCCCCTCCGGCGGCGGCCCCCCCGCGGGGGAGGCGAACGTCCGTTTGCAGCGGGTGGCGGAGGGGCTGCAGTCGCCGGTGCACCTCACGGCCACCGCCGGCGACGCGCGGCTGTTCATCGTGGAGCAGCCTGGGCGCATCCGCATCGTCCGCGACGGGGCGCTGCTCCCCACGCCCTTCCTGGACATCACCGAAAAGGTGTCCGCGGGGGGCGAGCGGGGGCTGCTGAGCGTTGCGTTCCATCCCCGGTACGCGTCCAGCGGCTTCTTCTTCGTCAACTACACCGACACGCGCGGCGACACGCGCATCGAGCGCTACCGCGTGAGCGCCGACCCCGACCGCGCCGATCCCGCCACGGCCCAGCTGGTCCTGGCCGTGGAGCAGCCGTACGGCAACCACAACGGCGGGCTGGTGGCGTTCGGGCCGGACGGCAAGCTGTACGTGGGGATGGGCGACGGCGGCGGGAGCGGCGACCCCCAGGAGACGGGGCAGGACCCCGCGCGGCTGCTGGGCAAGCTGCTGCGCCTGGACGTGGACGGGGCGCCGCCGTACGCCATCCCCGCCGACAACCCTTACGCCGGGCGCACGGACCGGCGGCCGGAGATCTGGGCGATGGGGGTGCGCAACCCGTGGCGCTTTTCCTGGGACCGCACGGCCAACCTGCTGTACGTCGCGGACGTGGGGCAGAACCGGCTGGAGGAGGTAAACGTGGTGCCGGCGGGGGCGGGCGGGCTGAACTACGGGTGGGACGTGATGGAGGGGACGGACTGCTTCGAGCCCTCCAGCGGCTGCGAGCGCGCGGGGCTGGTGCTGCCCGCGGCGGAGTACACGCACTCCGACGGATGCTCGGTCACCGGCGGGTTCGTGTACCGCGGCCAGGACCTTCCCGCCCTGCGCGGCCACTACTTCTACGCGGACTACTGCCAGGGGTGGATCCGCAGCTTCCGCTATGCGGACGGCGCCGCCACCGACGCGCGCTCGTGGGCGCTGCAGGACGTGGGCAACGTCTCGTCGTTCGGCGAGGACGCGCGCGGCGAGCTCTACGTGATCTCGCACCGCGGCGGGGTCTACAAGCTGGTCGCCGGTCGGTAGAAGCGTCGGCTGCAGCGTCCCGCTGCAACGAATTGTCATTCCGAGGAAGGCGCCGCGCGCGATCCTGGCCCGTGCTGGACGTCCGGCGCGCCGACCGAGGAATCTACTCACCCGTGCCTGTACCCTGCCGCACGCCGGGACTCGCCGGCAAACCACTCCGTTGATCAGCATCCAGCCGGGGCGGCCTTTTACGGATCGCAATCGGGTGGATGATGTGCACCGGCGGGCCCCCGCCGCGCCACCTGGATCCCTGCCCACTCAAAAAAACGCGGATCCCGCCCCTCGCCGGCAGCATCCTCTTTATCAGGGGACGCCTGCATCCTGCCGAGCCACTCCGGTTCGCCTCCGGCCGTCGCACCCGCATCCATCCAGCACTCCCCGCCTCCCGGACGCCGGATTCCGGGCGCCGGGGCAGCCGTCAGCACGGCGGAGTAGCCTTCTTAGTCGGCGCCGGAATCCCTGCAGCGGGACAGATCCCTGGGCGCCTCGCCCGGATCACAGTTTCTTGTTGCGCGACGGGTGGAGGGGGTTAAGACCGTCCGCTGCTGGCGAGCCTTCAGGATCAGCTGAAGAAGACGACCATCGCGGCGACCATCCAGTCCCATGCGGCGCAGAAGGGGGGGAACCAGCGGCGGACGCCGTGCTTTACCACGCCCGTGTGGTGCGCCAGGTCCCACAGCCCGTGCAGCACGAATCCCAGCGCCAGCCACAGCGGCGACCACGAGAGCGCCAGCAGCGCCAGCACCACCAGCACGGCTGCGAACACGCCCTCCAGCACCAGCCGCCCCCGCCGGCCCCCGTGGAGCGCCGCGCCCAGGTAGATGCCGCCCGTAAGCGCCAGGATCAGCGCCAGCAGGTCGAAGGCGCCGTCCGGGTGCAGGCGGAACAGCAGCAGAAAAGGAAGCGCCAGCGCCAGCCCCAGGAACACGGGGACCAGCGGAGCGCGCCGGCGGTGCGGGGGAGTGGATTCGGCTTGCATCCGGCTCGTCGTCCTGTTGGTCGGCTGCGGTGGAACGGACGGGGGACGATACGCACCGCCTGGCCCGCCGGCTAGGTCGCCGCCGCACGCATCCGCGGGGCCGCCGCCTTCCAACAACGCGGCGCGCGGCGGCATCCCATCAGCCACACGGATGCAGCGGCGCGGGCGCGAGGTGGCCGATTTCTTTCGCGCTCCCGCACTCCCGCGCGTTCGCACTCCTTCCCACGCCCCGGCCAACCCCTTACTTTCCATGCGTTTTTCCCACGGAACCCGGTCCACCTCCCGTATCTCTCGGCCGAGTGGTTTCATGAGCCAAGCCGCACCTCACGCGCGGGTCTCGCCCGTGCGGTTGGAGTCCGTTGCCGCACCCGCCGCCCATCGCCCGCCCTACCTGTGGGCGCTGGGGTCCGCGCTGGCGCTGTTCACGCTGTACGCCATCACCCTGGCGCCCAGCACGGCGTTCTGGGACACCAGCGAGTACATCGCTACGGCGCACATCCTGGGCATTCCCCACCCGCCGGGGAACCCGCTGTTCGTGCTGCTGGCGCGCGCGTGGGAGCTGCTGCTTTCGCCGCTGGGGCTGTCCGTGGCGGTGCGCATCAACCTGTTCTCGGCGTTCATGAGTGCCGGGGCCGCGTTCTTCTGGTTCCTGGTGGTGCACCGCATTCTGGCGGCGTTCACGGAGAGCGAGACGGTGCGGCGGGTGGGGGCGTTCGCCGGGGTGTGGGTGTCGGGGACGGCGTTCACGGTGTGGAACCAGAGCAACGTGAACGAGAAGGTGTACACCGTCACGCTCTTCACCATCGCGATGATGTCGTGGATCGCCTTCCTGTGGCGCGACCACGTGGAGCAGCATCGGGGTCAGAAGAACCGCCGCTGGCACGACGACAACGCCATCGTGCTGGTGGTGTTCATCCTGGCCCTTTCGGTGGGCAACCACCTGATGGCGTTCCTGGCCGCGCCCGCGCTGCTGGTGTTTCTGCTGCTGGTGAAGCCGGCATCGCTGGGCAACTGGAAGCTCTACCCGCTGCTGGCGGGCGTGGCGGCGCTGGGACTCTGCGTGCAGCTGTACCTGCCCATTCGCGCCAACCAGGAACCGGTCATCAACGAGGCCGCGCCCAAGTGCGAGAACATGACCACGGCGGTCCTCTCGTCGGTCACGCTGGGACGCTACGTGGGCGACTGCCCGGCGCTGGCCTCGGCGCTGCGGCGCGAGCAGTACCAGAAGCCGCCGCTGACGCAGCGCATGGCGCCGTTCCCCGCGCAGATGGCCAACTTCTTCCAGTACTTCGACTGGCAGTACGGGCGTTCGCTGGGCGGCACGGACGGCTATTTCGCGGCCGCCCGAATGCCGCTCACCCTGCTCTTTCTGCTGCTGGGGGCGTGGGGCGCGCGGGAGCACTTCGCGCGCGACCGCAAGAGCTTCTGGTACATCGCCGTCCTGTTCTTTACGCTGTCGGTGGGGCTGGTGTATTACATGAACTTCCGGTACGGGTACATGCAGCAGCAGCAGAAGGGGTACCCGGACTCCGAGGTGCGCGAGCGCGACTACTTCTACGTCATCACCTTTTCCGTCTGGGGGCTGTGGGTGGGCGTGGGGCTCACCGCGCTCTGGCTGCGGATGGCGCAGTCGCTGGGCGGCGGACGTGCGAGGCTGATGACCGCCAGCCCGGTGATGGCGCTGGCGCTGATCCCCCTGCTCACCAACTGGTCGTACGCCAGCCGCGTGGGCGACTACGCCGCGCGCGACTTCGCGTACAACGTGCTGCAGTCGGTGGAGCCGTACGGGGTGCTGATCACCAACGGCGACAACGACACCTTTCCGCTGTGGTACCTGCAGGAGGTGGAGGGCATTCGCCGCGACGTCACGGTGATCGTGATGTCGTACTTCAACACGCCCTGGTACGTAAAGCAGCTGCGCGACATCACCACGCCCTGCCCCACGCCGGGCGCGGCGCTGGCGGACCCCACGCGCATCATCTGCCAGCGTCCGTTCGAGCCCGGCAAGGCGCCGGCCATCTACGGCAACCCGCGGCCGCCCACGCGCCCCATCCTGCAGCTGACGGACGTGCAGATCGAGCAGATCACCAACTCGGGCGGGCTGCTGTCCACGGACGACATGGGGTTCCAGGCGCGGGGGATGGACTTCAAGCTCCCCCCCAACCAGGAGATCTACCCGGCGCACCAGTTCGTCACGCTGATGCTGCAGAACGCGTGGGGCGACCGGCCCATCTACTTTGCGGCCACCACCAACACGCACATGGAGCTGGGGCTGGTGCAGCAGACGGCGCGGCAGGGGCTTGCGTACAAGGTGCTGGGCCCCGGAGAGACGGCGGGGCTCATGCCCATGCCCGCCGAGCCCAACCTGATGCAGTTCACGGGCGGGTACTTCGACGTGCAGCGCAACGTGCAGCTGATGGACAGCGTGTTCATGTTCCGCAACATGCCCGACCGTGCCGTCTGGGCCGACGACGCCACGCGCAACATCCCCATGCAGTACTACTACGCGTACGCCGCGCTTGCCACCGTGGCCGACATGCGCCGGGACGAGGCCGCGGTGCAGCGCTACACCCGCCGCGCCCAAGCCTTCCAGGAGCTCGCGATGAGGCGGTAGCTTTCGGGGGATGGATGACGACGAAGCGCCCCGCCGGCCGGTCCGGCGGGGCGCTTTGCGTACCCGATGTGGCGGTTGCCGCGGATCTTCGCGTGTCGCCGGCCGCCCCCCACCCCCGGCCCCTCCCCCGCAAACGGTGTATGGCTCGGGCACAAGGGAAACGGGTGGCCCGGACACATGGGTGAGGGGTCCGCGCGCAGCGCGACGCCCTAACAGGCTGCTGGAGCTGGAACCTGGCCACGGAGCCGGGTTGCCGCGTTCGTGTCGTCATCCCGAGGGTAGATTGGTGGCGATGAAGGGATTGCGCGGGGGGGGCTGCGCTCGCGTCACCCCTCGCCCGCGCAGTTTGCGGAGAGGGGCCGGGGGTGAGGGCTCCGCGCGCAGCGCGACGCCGTAACACGCTGCTGGAGCTGGAACCTGGCCACGGAGCCGGGTTGCCGCGTTCGTGTCGCCCCGGTTATCGTTGCGCGCGCAAGCCGAAGAATCACAAGCGGATCGGATTGATGAACGTCCTCAACGTACAGGACCTGAAGAAGAGCTACGGCACCCGCACCGTGTTCAGCGGTGTGTCGTTCGCGGTGGACGAGGGCGAAAAGGTGGGCTTCATCGGCGTAAACGGGTCGGGCAAGTCCACCCTGTTCCGCATCGTCGCCGGCGTGGAGGGGCACGAAGGCGGCACGCTGGCGTTCCAGCGCAACATCCGCGTGGGGTACCTGGCCCAGGAGCCGGAGTTCGATGCCGGCGCCACCATCCTTTCCGCCGTGGCGGGGGGGAAGCCGGAGCTGCTGGAAGCCATCGGCGAGTACCACGACGTTGCGGAGCGGCTGGCGGCGGGCGAGGGCGACGTGGACCGGCTGCTGGCGCGCCAGGAGCGCGCCGCGGCCCGCATCGACGCGCTGGGCGGGTGGGACTACGAGCACCGCATGGAGGCCATCCTCACCCGGCTGGGGGTGGAGCACTGGGAGCGGCCGGTGGAGGGGCTTTCCGGCGGCGAGCGCAAGCGGGTGGCGATGGCGCGCGTGCTGCTGCAGGAACCCGAGCTGCTGATGCTGGACGAGCCCACCAACCACCTGGACGCCGACACCGTGGCCTGGCTGGAGGAGCACCTGCAGGGGTACCCCGGCGCGGTGATGCTCATCACCCACGACCGCTACTTTCTGGACCGCGTGGTCACGCGCATGCTGGAGGTTTCCAGCGGCGAGCTGACCACGTATCCCGGCGGCTACACGGAGTACCTGGAGGCGAAGGCGGAGCGCGAGGAGCGGCTGTCGGTGGAGGAGGAGAAGCGGAAGAAGCTGATCGCGCAGGAGCTGGCGTGGGTGCGGCGGCAGCCGTCCGCGCGCACGGGAAAGCAGAAGGCGCGCATCGGCCGGCTGGGCGAGCTGGAGAAGGAGCAGCAGGAGAAGCGCGGTCCCAACCGCAACGCGGTGGAGATCACCGCCTCCGACGCCCCGCGGCTGGGGCGCACCGTGCTGAACCTGCACCACGTCCACAAGCGCTTCGGCGAGCGGGTGCTGATCCGCGACTTCGGCGGCATCCTGCAGGCGGGCGAGCGCATCGGCATCATCGGCCCCAACGGCGCGGGAAAGACCACGCTGCTTCGCATCATCCTGGGCCAGGAGCCGCCGGACGCGGGCGAGGTGGAGATGGGAAAGAACACCCGCATCGCCTACTTCGACCAGAAGCGCGAGGACCTGAACCCCGAGCACAGCGTCTACCAGGCCGCGGCGGAGAGCGACTGGGTGATGGTGGGCGGCGAAAAGACGCACCTGCGCAGCTACCTGGAAACCTTTCTGTTTCCGCCGGAGAAGCAGCGCCAGGTGGTGCGCTCGCTCAGCGGCGGCGAGCGCAACCGGCTGCTGCTGGCGCGGCTGTTCCTGCAGGACGCCAACCTGCTGATCCTGGACGAGCCCACCAACGACCTGGACCTGGTGACGCTGCAGGTGCTGGAGTCGGTGCTCGCGGAGTGGCAGGGGTGCGTGCTGATGGTGACGCACGACCGCTTTTTCCTGGACAAGGTGGCCACCGGGCTGATCGTCTTCGAAGGCGACGGCCACCTGCACCGCCACGCCGGCAACTACGACCTGTACCGCCGGCTGAAGGAGCAGAAGTCGGCGGACGCCGCCGCCGCGGCCCCCGAGGCGCGCGACCGCAAGCCCGCCGCCTCGCCCTCCGCCGCCGCGGCCAGAAAGGACGGCGTGCGCAAGCTGAGCTGGAAGGAGCAGAAAGAGCTGGCGGGGATGGAGGCGGCCATCACGCAAGCGGAGGCGCGGCGGGCGGAACTGGAGGCGCGCCTGGCCGACCCCGCGCTGTACGCGCACGCGCCGGATGAGGTGGCGCGCGTGACCGCCGCCTTCCGCGAAGCCGGCGAGGCCGTGGAGGCGCTGTACGCGCGCTGGGCGGAGCTGGAGGAGGTCGCCACCTCCGCCTGAGCGCCCCTCCCCCGGTTCAATCCGGGTGAGGCGGAGACCGAGCAGTCCGCCGAGCGCCCCCCATCCCCGGCCCTTCCCCCACAAACTGCGTGGGGGAAGGGAGAATTCCATCGCACGAGGCCGAGGTCGCGCTGCGCGCCACTGCCCCTCCCCGCTCGTTCCTGGCCGACAGGGGGAGAGGTTCGATGCGGGAGGTGGAGATCGAGGTGCCCGCGAAGCGCCCCCCATCCCCGGCCCTTCCCCCACAAATTGCGTGGGGGAACGGAGAACTTCGATCGCGTGTGGCCGAGGTCGAGCTACGCACCACTCCCCCTCCCCGCTCGTTGCTCGCGGACAGGGGGAATTCGATGGCGCGGCCGGGGGCGCCACGGAGAATCCCGAGGGTAGATTGGGGGCGATGTCAGGATTGCGCGAGGATGTGTGCGCTCGCGTCACCCCTCTCCCGCGCAGTTTGCGGGAGAGAGGGGCCGGGGGTGAGGGGCTCCGCGCAGCGGGCGCCGTAGTCCTGTGCTCGCGGTGGAACCTGGCCAGGGAGAACGCACGTCGACTGGTAGTTGAACCTCCCCCGGCGGTTTCAGCGGAGGTGGGCTGGGGGCGCCGACCCGGAGGGGCCGGGCCCGAGCGTATCGTGCACAACGCGCATCTTTGCGACGCGGCTCCGTCGCAGTTCGCGAGCGGTGCGCACGATGGCGGCTGGCGTACTTGCCAAACGTCCGGCGGCGTGGTTATCCTCGCAGGCCCGGCCGCTTTTCGTGCGTCCCGGGTGCACGGCAATCCGTCGGGCACGGCTTCGACGGGCATCCTCTCGAGGCCAGCGGCAACGGACCGCGCCGCGAGCCGGTTCCCGCGTTCGCCCTTGTGCTTTCTCTTGCCGCCGGTTTGCGTCCCGGCGCCTGGACACCGCCACCCCCTGCGCGCCGTATGATGGAGCCCTGGATGGACGATGCCGCCGCCCCCGGCGCCGACGCCCTCTTCAACCGCTTCGTATGCCGCGTCTCCGGCGCCCCCGCCGACACGGTGGACGGCCTACGCCCGGAGCGGACGCTGGCCGTGCTGGGCCGGCTGGAAGCAACGGAGCGCCGGCTGCACGACGCGCGCGAACAGGTGTCGCAGCTGCTGTTCGGCGCGATCGGCGCGGCGCAGGAAAGGCCGGGCCGCAACAAGCTGATCACCCTCAAGCGCGAGCTGTACAACCTCAAGCCGCAGCCCGCGGAGCGGATGGATGCGGCGCTGGCGGGCGTGGACGCGTCCACGGCGCAGGCCGTCCGCGCGTTCGCGGCCGACGTGGAGCGGGCGCGGGGGCTGGAAGCGGAGCTGCGCCAGGCGTACGAGGCCGAAACGCCGGAGCTGCGCCGCCGCTTTCGCGCGCTGCTGCGGGACGCGGACTTCCGCAAGGGGCTGATGGTGAGCAGCCGCTCCCTGTACGGCGCCCTGGACCGCTACGCCGCCGCCGCCGACTCCGGCGACGTGCACGGCCGCGACGAAAAGACCGAGCGCGGGCTGCTGCGCTACTACACACGGATGGCCATGAAGGCCACCCCGTTCGCCACCTTCTGCGCCATCATCCCGGGCGCGTTCGCAGGCGACGCGGACGGTGAGGCGGAGGGGGCCACCCGCTTCACCGCCGACCCGCGGGCCAAGCGCAGCTTCGTGCGCGCCAACAAGTTCCTCTACGGGCTCTTCTTCGACCACCTGAAGACGCGCCCCGCGGTACGGCACGCGCTGCAGGTGGAGCGCAACCCCACCCTGCGCGCGGAGAACGGCCGTCTGGTGTTCCTTACCGCCATCGAGGGGCGCGAAGTGTTCCAGCGGCTGGCGGACAACGAGGTGCTGCAGCTGATCGCCAGCCGGTTCGCGGACCGCGGCGCGCCCACGCTGGGCGAGCTGATCCGCGCCCTTTCGTCGGACCCGGAGATCGACGCCACCTTCGAGGAGGCCGAGGCGTACCTGAACAAGCTGATCGAGATCGGCTTTCTGCGCTTCCACACCGGCATCCGCGAGCAGGACGCGGACTGGGACCTTCCCTTCCGCGCGCTGCTGAACCGCATCGACGACGACCACGCCCGGCAGACCTCCGCCGTGCTGGCCGTGCTGCGCGAGCGCATCGAGGCGTACACCGACGCCGGGGTGGACGAGCGCGAGCGCATCATCGCCCAGGTGCACGCGCAGATCGAAGCGGCGCTGGAGTCGATGGAGATCAGCGGGCGGCTGCGCAAGGACATGCCGTTCTACGAGGACGCGACCTCGGGCGCGTCGGCCCGGATCGCGCTGACGCCGGGGGTCCGCCGCTCGCTCTCGCGGTTCGAGGAATGGGTGCGCGCGACGGCGCGGCTGGCGTGGCCGCGGGCCGAGCAGGCGAGCATGCGGCACTTCTTCGACGATTTCTACGGCGCGGACGGACAGGGCGCCCGGGGGGTGCCGCTGCTGAAGTTCTACGAGGACTTCTACCGCGAGCACTTCAAGGCGCACGTGGAAAAGGAGGCGCGCCTGCGCGGCGGCGGCCGCCGCGACCCCGGCGACACCTACGACCTGGGGAACCCCTTCGGGCTGCAGTCCATCAGGGACCTTTCCGACGCGCGCCAGCGGCTCACCGAGGTGATCCGCCGCGCGTGGGCGGACGCGCCGGACGCGCCGGCCATCGACCTCTCGCCCCAGGCGGTGGAGCAGGCGCTGCAGGGGGTGGAGACGCTCTCCGGCGTCCCCCGCTCCATGGGCGCGTTCGGGCTGGTGGTGCCGGCGGAGCGGCAGGGGGATGACCCCGCCTTCGTCCTTCACGGCGCCAGCTACACGGCGGGGTACGGCAAGTACTTCTCCCGCTTCCTGTACATGCTCCCCGACGACGTGCAGGAGGACGTGCGCCGCGCCAACGCCGCGCTCACGGGCGAGATGCTGGCGGAGATCTGCGGCGACGCGCAGTTCAACGCCAACCTGCACCCGCCCCTGCTGCGCTGGGAGATCAGCTACCCCACCGGCGAAAGCGGCGCCACCGAAGACCAGCTGCGCAGCTCCGAGATCCTGGTGCACGCCGACCCCGAAGACCCGCAGAGCCTGGCGCTGGTGCACGGGCCCACCGGCCGGCGCGTGATCCCCGTGGACCTGGGTTTCCTGAACCCGCGCATGCGCCCGCCGCTGTACCAGCTGCTGTCGCGCTTCACCCCGCCCGTGATGTACGCGCCCTCCCTTCCCGACTCCCCGGAGCCGCCGCGCACGCCGCACGGGCCGAACGCGGACGGCGCCGCAGCGCAGCCGGCAGCCGGCGCGGATCCGGGGATGGGCGCCGCGGAAGCCGTCCAGACGCCAGACGGCGACGCGCCGAAGGATCGGGAGATCGAGGGCGCGGCGCAGGACGGCACGGTCGCGGCGCAGCCGGATGCGGGCGCCGCGCCGGCGGCGGGGCAGCCGACGGCGGAGGAAAAGCCGCCCGCGATCCTCCACCGCCCGCGCATCACCTTCGGCGGCAGCGTGGTGCTGGCGCGGCGGCGGTGGATGGTCCCCGCCCCCCTGTTCCCGCAGCGCCGGCCGGACGAGAGCGCGGCGGACTTCTTCCTTCGCGTCAACCGCTGGCGGGTGGAGAACGGCATCCCCCAGACCGTGTACCTGCGGCTGCTTCCCCTTCCCGAGCCTCGCCCGCGCAACGCCGGCGAGCCCGCCGCCGACGCGCCCCCGGAGGAGGCCGCGGCCGAGATCCCGGGGTACGAGGCCGCCGCCGGCGAGGGGGAGGACGCCGCCGCCGACGAGCACGAGCACGACGACGCCGCGGGGGCCGCCGGCCAGGCCGAAGCGCCCCCCGCCGGGGCGGACGCGGCCGCGGCGGAGGGCCGGGCCGCTCCCGGGGACCCGCCCCGGCTGGGGGTGGAGGACCGCAAGCGCAAGACGCAGCAGTCGCGCGACTTCTTCAAGCCCCAGTTCATCGACTTCGGCAACCCGCTGCTGGTGGGGCTGTGGGGCAAGGTGGCGCAGGGGCTCAAGAACTTCAACGCGACCATCGAAGAGCGCTATCCCGGGCGGGAGCAGCTGGCCCGCTTCGGCGGCGCGTCGTTCGCCACCGAGCTGGTCGTCCAGCTGTACTTTCCCGGCGGCACCGCCTCCGCCCCCTCCGACGCGGGCGAGCTGGCCGCCTCGCTTCCGGGGGGCTGAGCCATGCGCCACACCTCCGGGCACGAGTGGCTGAGCGTCTACCTGTTCTTCGACGGGTGGATCTACGCCCCCGACTGCGACCGCGTGCTGCTGGAGGTGGCCGAGCCGTTCGTGCGGCGCTGCCAGGCACAGGGGTGGATCAGCCAGTACTTCTTCATCCGCTACAGCGAGTTCGGCCCGCACGTGCGGCTGCGCCTGCTGGGCGCGCCGGAGGTGCTGGGCGGCGACGTGTGGCCGGCGCTGGTGGAGCACCTGCGCGACCACAACCCGGAGGTGCGGATCGACGCGAAGCCCGAGGCGCCCGGCGTGCCCCCGCGCCCGGAGGGGCAGCCCGTGCGCGTGACGCACGCCGCACGCGTGGAATACGACCCCGAGACGGACCGCTACGGCGGCCCGCACGCGCTGCTGGTGTCCGAGCGCGCCTTCCAGATCAGCAGCGACACGGCGTACGCGCTGATCGCCCGGATGGGGGCGGAGCGGTCGTCGCGGCTGGGCAAGGGGCTGCTGGCGATGGTGATCCTCATCCACCTGTTCGCCGAAAGCCGCGAGGACGGCAGCGCGTTCACGCAGATGTACTCCACCAACTACCTGCGCGCCGTGGCCCGCGAAGAGGGCGGGCGCGAGGCGCTGCTGGACGCCTTTGACCAGGGCTTCAGCAGCCAGGCCGAGACGCTGATGGAATACGTGGACGCCGTGTGGCAGGCCATGGACGACGCCGACCCGCTCAGCGACACGCTGGACGCGTACGCGGACGGCATGCGCGGCATCCGCGACGAGCTGCGCGCCCTCGCGGCGCAGGGGCGCGTGCTGGCGCACGGCGAAGCCGCGCCGGACTGGAAACGCGCCTGGCAGCCCCTGCTGCCCAGCTACCTGCACATGATGAACAACCGCCTGGGCATCACCATCCAGGAAGAAAGCTACCTGGGGTACCTGGTCACGCGCGCGCTCGGCCGCCCGGCCGAGGCGCTGCGGGCCGGCCAGCCGGGCTGACGCCCGCCAGGGCCGCCGAAACCGAACCGCCGCGATCCGCGCATCCACCGCAAGGCATCCACCCGTGAACCAGACCCCCGAAGCCGGCGCGCAGGCCGGCCCCGACACCTTTCTGGACGCCGCCCACCGCGTCGGCCGGCGCATCGCGGCCGACGCGCAGTGGCGGGGCGACGCCTGCACCTGGCAGGTGGTGACCCCCGACCGCTCCTCGCCGGGGGTGCGGCGCGGCGTGGCGGCCACCGCCGGCCCGGCGGTGTACGAGGGCACCTCCGGCATCGCCCTGTTCCTGGCTGAGCTCTCCGCCGCCACCGGCGACCCGGAGCTGGCGCGCACGGCGATGGGCGGCGTGCGCTTCGCGCTGAACGAAGCCGCGGAGATGAACGAATCCGCCTTCGGCTACCACAGCGGCCGGGTGGGCGTCGCGTACGCCGTGGCGCGCGTGGGCGAGCTGCTGCGCGCGCCGGAGCTCTACGGCGAGGCCGAGGCGCTGCTGCGCCCGCTGGCGGGGAACGAGGCGCGCGACATGGGGATGGACGTGATCGCCGGCGGCGGCGGCGCCATTCCCGCGCTGCTGCGGCTCACCGGGCAGGTGGACGCGGAGCTGGCGCTGGGGATCGCCCGGGCGCTGGGCGACAACCTGGTGCGGGTGGCCGTGCGCGAGCCGGACGGCTGGAGCTGGGGCACCATGCGCACCAGTTCGGTCCGCAACCTGTGCGGCTACGCGCACGGCGCGGCCGGGATCGCGCACGGCCTGCTGGAGCTGTACGCGGCCACCGGCGACGGAAGCTACCGCTATGCCGCGGAGCAGGGCTTTCTGTACGAGCGCAGCCTGTACAGCCCGGAAGACGGCAACTGGCCGGACCTGCGCCACACCGAGCTGGGCGAGTACCAGTTCGAGGGGCGCACGGAACAGCTGCGCGAGCGGCTGCGCGCCGGCGACTGGCTCCCCACGCCCCCCCGGCATTACATGGCGGCGTGGTGCCACGGCGCACCGGGGATCGGCCTTTCGCGGCTGCGTGCGTACCAGCTGCTGGGCGATGCCGTGTACCTGGAAGAGGCGCGCGCCTCGTTTGCCTCGGTGCAGCGCTCCATTACCGACGAGGTGGGGATGAACTTCTCGCTGTGCCACGGCCGCGGCGGCAACGCCGAGACGCTGCTGGAAGGCGCGCGCATCCTGGGGGACGATTCGCTGCTGGAGCCCGCCCGCGCCGTCGCGGTCACCGGCATCCACCGCTACGAGGACGCGGGGGAGCCCTGGCCGTGCGGCACCATGGGCGGGGTGCAGGACCCCGGTCTGCTGCTGGGCGAAGCGGGAATCGGCATGTTCATCCTGCGCCTGGCGCGGCCGGACGTCCCCTCGCCGCTGGTGCTCACCGCGCCGGACGACACGCCGGCGCAGGGCGGGCGCGCGGGGGCGGAGGAGTACGCCGCTCTGCAGAAGCAGACGGTGGAGGAGCACTTCGGCCGCACCCTGCGCGTCTTCGGCGCGCTGGGCGAGGACGTGGACGCGCTGGTCCCCGCCCGTGCCATGGGGCCCGCGCCGCGGGTGAGCGACGCGCGGGCCGCGTACGACGCGCTCGCCGCGCACGTGGCCGCCACGGCGGACGCTGAGCGGCGCGCGCTGCTGGAGGATGCGTTCACGGTGGACCGGACGCGGTTCGACCTGGCGCGGTCGGTGGAGGACTACACGCAGGAGTTCCTGGAGTCGCTGGCGCGTCTCCCGCAGGAGGAGCTGGACTGGCGCGAGGGGCGCGTGGGCCTTTCGCCCCGGGCGCGGGTGGTGTCCACGCGCTGGGACTGGGACGCCTGGCTGGACCTGGGCGACGAAGCGTCGCCGCCGCCGGAGGACGACGCGTACTACCTGGTGCAGTTCAGCGGCGGCCGGGCCACGGCGCGCCGGCTGAGCCCCTTTGCCGCGCTGATCCTGCAGGCGGTGCAGGAGCCCGCCTCGCTGGACGAGCTGATCGGCGTGGTCAAGGAGGCCGTCGCCAGTCCGCACGGCGCCCCGGACGCCGGCTGGCTGGAGGACCGCGTGGTCGAGCAGGTGGCCCAGGCGTACCGCGCCGGCTTCGTCGGGTTCGAGCGCGGCCTGGTCGGCGCGGGGGCGGGGTGAAGGGGTGACGGGGTGAACGGGTGAAGGGGTGAGGTCGCCCGGGGCGGGAGCGGCTGAAGCCGCCGCAACAACTGCGGAAAGCCCCGCAAACTGCGCGGGGCTTCAACTGCACACCGTGTACTCGCACCCGCGCGAGTCATCCGGCACTGCGCGCACCATGTGGGATGAAAGCGCAGTTCAACCTCCCCC